>CAZRIB010000124.1:0-9876 GCA_964600035.1 uncultured Ardenticatenaceae bacterium
GCATTGTGGATAAAAACGGGAAGCGTAAAGACCATGTGTATCCTGCTTTCCGCAAGGTGCGCAACAAAGAGCTGAAAGCATAAAATAGAGTCATTCAATGTTCAATAAAAAAGGCTGGCAAATGAAACGCCAGCCTTTTTGTTTTGTTGATGTTATTGGTCAGCGAACGTTTGCTAGCCAGAAAGGAAGGCTTCCAGGTTGGCTTTGCTAATGCGATACGCACTGCCAATTTTTCTGGCTTTCAGGTCACCGGCTTCGATGGCTGCAATGACATCCTCTGGTGATACTTGCAGATATTGGGCTGCCTGCTGGGGTGTCATGACATCTGGCATACCGCTTTCAGCGGGTTGGGCGGGTGCGGCTTGTGGCTGTTGAGCCGGTGCTGCCTGTGGCTGCTGTTGCTGCTGCTGCTGCTGGTTTTGCAGGTTTTGCATCGCGGCCATCCCCATTGCCCCAAAGCCGATTTCGCCCATTGAACCACCGGAAGGGTTGTTGGCGGCGGCTACAAATGCATCGGCTTGCTGTTTTTGTACATAGCTTGTGCCGTAACCCATGTTGGTGACGACTTCCAGTGATTTGGGGTGGAGCCCCATGCGGATGTTGAAATCGACCAGGGTCATGCCGATGGCATCGAATTCTGGCTGAAGTAAGCCGACGAGCAGGTCGTTGATTTCTTGTGAGAAGGATTGGAGCTGTGCAGGGCCGAGGTTTTTGGCTTCGGCCAGTTCGCTCATTTTGTCCTGCATCATGATGCCGAGCATGGGATCCAGACGGCTTTTCAGGTCTGCCATGCGGACGCTGTCGCGGAAGGCATCCATGGCTTTGAGGAAACGCCAGGGGTCTTTTACTTTGACCACGTAGGAGCCGTTGCCGATGATGGCGCTGGCGCCGGGGGGTCTGTTGAGGTGTTCGACGATGATGGGGTTTGCGGTTCCCCATTTGAGGGTGAGGTCGGTTGTTTTGACGTAGTAGACGTCGGCGGTGAAGACGTTTTTGCCGCCTGTGAAGATTTTTTCTGCCCAGTCGGTGAGGAAGGGGATGTTGGCGGTGGTGAGGACGTGGGTTCCGGGTTCGAGGGTTCCCATGGATTCACCGCCACGCACAAAGACGGCCGTTTCGCCTGGGTTGACGATGCAGGGAGACCCTAATTTAATGTCGCCCAGCCCGCCTTTGGGGAACTTTTGAACAATTTCATCTCTTAGCCATGAATCTATGGCAACGCGGTCGAGGATTGGCATGGTTATTCTCCTTTTTTAATTTCAGATTGTATCGTGGTTATTCGTCGTTGATGCCTTTTAAGACTTCGTTTCTTTCGCTGAAAATGTTGTTGGCATCTTGAACGGCCGTATCCAATTCACGGATTGCGCCGCCAATATCGCCATCATCCCGTACCGCTTTAGCCAGTGCGGCAACCGATGCCTCAATGACATCAGTATGGGTCAACATTTGTTCATCGAATGCGTACAAACGGGCTAAATCTTCCTCTTTGACTTTCACTGCGTCAAAGAACCCGGCGTATCCTTGGGGAGCGTCGTTAATTTTGCCAATGAGACCCATCAACCGCGTGTCGGCACGGCCAAGCGGCTCCATATAGTCCATTGCCTTGATAATGTCGCTGCTAAGCTCCTGGTGAACATTGGCAAGCGCAAGGCGAATTTCTTCCAGCCGGGCGGCAATGGTTTCGCGTAGAAGCTGGTCTGCTTCCCTGCGGCGGCTGCGTTCCATGTATCCGGACAGGCCGGGTATCTTTTCCAGCAGCTTGCCCAGTCCGGTGGATTCGCCTTGAATCTTGTCATAGAGGTCTGAGATGACATCTTTCATAGTGGTACGCTCCTTGAATATGATGGGTAATGATTGTTTGTGATATTGTTTTTTTAGAGGAAGTATTCTGTGCCACAGTAGGGGCAGCGAATGACACCTTTTCCAGCGAGTGATAGTTCGCCATCGCAATGTTTGCATCGGTCGAGGGTGCGGAGTTCACTGGCTTCTTGAGAGTATAGCATACCTTCATCCCAGTTTACATAGCCGCTGTACAGCCCCATGCCGACGAGTTGGTGCAGGAGTTGTTGTACGTCGTCACGATTGCTTTGCATTTCGATAACAAGGTCGCTGATGGGGATTTGCCCCCGGCTTTTGACGATGTCGAGGATTTGGCGCTGTTTTTTGGCGGAAACGGCCGTTTTCGCTTCCTGCCCGCCCTTCCACAACAAAAATATGCCAAATCCAAGCTGTGGCAGCACCAAAACCAGCAGCCCCAGCACAATGCCCAGTGCCGCCCCGGCCGATGTTAAGCCGCCATCACTTTGCATGGCGTTCATGAGCCAGATAACAATTGCCCCGACAATGACGCCGCCTGCGATTAAAATTGCACCTAATGTTCTTCCCATGTTTGTTTATTCCGTTTGTTTTGTCATTGATTGTTATTTGTTATCGGGATTCGAGTACCTGTATTCCGCTGCCTTACCTCTGGTAACTTCGTCGGGAAACGGACTTTGGGTTACGCGTACCAGATTGGGTTTGGAAATTTAGCCAAAGCCCCGGCTGCCACCGCCGCCGCTGCTGCCGCCGGAAAAGCCGCCGCTAAACCCGCCACCACTGAAACCACCGCCTCTGCTGCCACCACTGCCGCTGCTGGCTGGCGGTGTGCTGCGCATGACCGTTGAGGCTGAGTTTAGCATTCTGGTAAGGCTGGAGGCCATGGAGTTCAGACCGCCGCTAAGACCACCGGCCATGTTGTCTAATGATGGCATGCCGCCCCCGCCGGGGATGGGCTTGCCTAATGGACGTGGTCCGGGGCCATAGCCGGGTCTGGGGTAACCGTAGGGACGATACCACGGCGGCACGGCCGTTCCCGGAACAGACGCAAATTTGTTGATCCATGAGCGTTCCATGCCGAAAGCAGTGGCATAGGGCAGGTATTTTTCAAAAATATCTTTGGCTTCTGCCAGATTTGCCAGTTTGTCGATGTTTTTCAGATAGTTTCTAAAGGCTTCCCATTTTGCGGCTTCTTCTGCCCCTTTGGCTGTTTTGGCTGGCATGAAGCGCGAGACGATGAGTAAGGCAACGGCCGTGACGCCTATTGCCATCGGCAGGCAAATGAGCGTTTGTATCTCTTCGCCGAAGATTGCGCCCAGCAGCCCAAAAGCACCAAATGCCAAAAAGAGGACAAACCCGCCAAGTAAACCATAGCCTGTGCGTATAGATTGCGGAGACCGGCGCATCAGCCCTTCATTTACCAGCTCTTCGTAGAGCATTTCACGCTGGCGGGGTAGTTTGTTGTAAAACTTGTAGCGTAAATCGCTGAGGGACTGTTCAACACGGCCACCAAAAATGTCGCGGAGGAATTGTTGTTCAAACGGCCGTAAATCATTGGCAGGCTTGTCGGTACGACGGAAAATGTGGTTGCCACGTTCTTCTTCAATCGTCATGTAGCCGCGAGCGGCCAAATCAATCAGTGTGGAAATAATGTCGCGCATGTCGGCCTTTTCATCTACCAGCGTACCGACAACAGCAGGCGGCAAGCTGCTGGGCGGCTCTGTGACGTATTCCGGCACAACCACAGGAAGCTGCGGGTCGCGGCCAAACAGATACCACAGCATGATGACGAGAATGGGGCCGCCAACCAGCACCAGCAGCGAAATGACAAGCACAATCAGGCTGATGGTGTCGCTGCGCTGTTCGGCTTTTTGCCATTCCGGGGTGGGCAGGTTGAGGGCTTCGTGGGGGAATTGGACGCGCACTTCCAACAGGTCGTAGCTTTGCAGGGGTTCGAGCAGGGTGTAGGTGATGGTACGGCCGTTATCGCTAACCTGTGCGCTGACTCTGTTGGTTTCTGCCCCGTTAATATAGGCGGCCACCAGATAGTTGTTTGTGTCAGTGTAACGCTGTGGGGCAACGCCTTCCGGCAGATGAATGGTGACGGTGCTGTTTTCCACCCGTGCGCCCCGGTCGCTGGGGATGGCTTTCCAGAATATCTGATCGCCGTCTTCTCCGCCTGTGCCAACACGCACGCCGCCAAGTACCGTGTAGCTAAAGGTGTAGGTATGGCTGCCGGTTGTCGGCGTAAAATACCACTTAATGAATACTTCATCCTCTTCTTGGGAGACGGTAAATGTGCGCGCTACGCCGCCGGTAGGGAGCTGATGGTAAACAATGTCGCCTTCGCGTACTTCAATGTCGGTAATGCCGTCGTTATTGCCTGCCCGGCCCAGAGGGATTGTGCCAAACCCAAATGAAAACGTGCCGCCGGAAAAGTGCAGGGTTTGGGTTTCGACGACGCGCAGGTTGCCATTTTCAAGCAGGGTGATGTCTACGTCAAAGCGTTCCCAGTAGAAGGTTTTGGTTTGGGCGTAGGTTGTTTGTTTGAGGGTAAGGAGCATCAGGCCGAGTACGGCCGTTAAGAGGAGTTTCTTGATTTGTCGATGGGTTCCTTTCATCTTTGTCATCCTTGAGGGTTGCTGCACAAAGTCATTATAAATGGTTTTTTGGGGTTTCACGTAAACAAGTTGATACTTTGGGTGTTTTTTCCTAAAAATTTAGCGATTAGAGTTAGAGATTAGAGATTAGAGATTGGAGATTGGGGGGCTGCTGCCGGGCATGTCACCTTGTCACCTTGTCACCTCTTCACCTCTTCACCTCTTCTTATTATTGTTACTTTTAGTTCCCTTGATCTAGCCATTGGGCCGTGATCATTTCAAGTTGGCCGTTGTTCTGGATGGTTTCCAATGCCTCGTTGAGATGCTGGAGAAGCTGACCGTCTTCTTTACGTACAACCAGAGCAAAAGGTTCTACGGTAACGGGGTCTGGCAGGCGTTTGAGGCCTGGGTGTTGGCTGAGGAATAAACGGCCGCTTATGGCATCGGTGAGGGCGGCGTGGGCAGTTTGTTCCAGAACGGCCGTTAATGCGTCATCCGGGCTGTTTGTGGGCAAAATTTGCAGATTGGGTACTTTGCGCTGCCAGTTCAGCGCTTCTACATGGCCTTGTGACCCCAGTTCGACGGCAACGATACGGCCGTTCAAATCCGCCATATCCGCAATTTTCCCCTCCGACTCCGGCACAATCAAAATTTGCCCGGCATTAAAGTACGGTTCGCTGAAGGCAAAATCACGCGTCCGGCTTTCGTCCACCACCAGCGCAGAGATCAGCACATCCACCTGTTTGGTGAGCAGGGCATCATAGAGGCCATCATAGCCAAAGTAGACAAATTGGGCTTGCAGGCCAAGCTCGGCAGCAAGTGCATTTGCCAGGTCTACGTCCAGCCCCCAAACGTTGTCGGCATCGGCCACTTCAAAGGGCGGATAGGTGGGGTCCAGCCCCACGCGCAAAGTGCCGGTTTGTTGGATGTGGTTCCAGGTGGATTGACGGCCGTTACACCCTGCGGCAGCGAGCAGGAGTACAAGGATGAGTGTGAGTGATTGGATAGTGGAGATTAGAGATGGGTGGTTGGAGATTGGAGATTGCTGGTAAAGCTTTGTTTGTCTATTCATTGGGCAGATTATTGTGGTTGTTTTCTCTGGTGTAGGCTTGCAGGGCATCATAAATAGGTTTGTGGACAAATTCCGGCGTGACCAGGGTGTAATAGTCCATGTAGCTTTTGGTTGGCGACGGGTAGCGGAAGGCCCAAATAGCCATCATTTCCAGCCAGGGCCAATTTTCCTGGGCGTAGGTAATGGCGTTGAGGGTGTACTGTATGCGCTGCGACGGCCGTACCGACCGTGTCCAGCGTGGGTGATCATTCCAGCCCGTTTCTGTAATAAAAATTTTGGTGTCGGCATCGCCATTTGCCACCATCACTTCGCGCAGCAGTTCTACCCGGCGAAAATTCAGAATTTCTGCACCGGGTTCGGCTTCCGGGGGAAAGGTGAAGCCATACGTGTGAACAGCCAGACCATCAAAATAGGGGGCGGCCCCTGCATCATACATGCCTTGCAAATAGTCGATGTCGTTTAGCCCCCAGGGTGAACCGGCTGGTTCCAGGGTTGGGGCCAGTGCTCCGGCCAATATGCCCATTTGCGGGTTGGCGTCCTTGACGGCCGTATACACTTCCTTCAAAAGCGCCACATAATCCGCAGGTGTTGTCTGACGATAGCCCCACTCATAGCTTAAGTTGGGTTCATTGCCAATGACGAGATAGGAGACTTTGCCTGCGTAGCGGGCGGCAAACTGGGCGGCAAAGTCGGCAAAATCGGCATAAGCTGATTCATCCAGATAGGTGAGGGGGGTGTCTTTGGGGCGTGCCCATTCCGGGGTAAGCCCCAGGCGGGCAATGACTTTTAGTCCTTGTGCTTCGGCGTGGGCAATGACCATGTCCGGGTGTCCCCAGGCGATGCCGCCATCTTCTGCATGGTAGTAAGCCCAGGGGAAAAATTCGACTATCCAGGGACTGCCCATTTCGCGCACAAGCTGCAAAGTGCGCTGAATTTTCCACTCTTCTACTTCGTCGGTGAGCCGGGTGTGGACGCCTAGAATGGGAACGGCCGTTTCCACTGTTTGCGGCGGTCCCGGTGTGACCAAAATAGGCGCAGGTTTCAGCAGGGTGATGAGAAAAACAATCGCAAGCAGGCGCAGCCCCTGGCGCAAGGTCATAATATTCCGGTTTTGTAGCGGCGAAGCTGTTCTGCGTAATAGTCAGCCCACCAGCCCAGATGCTTGAGAATGGCGTCGATGCGTTTTTGGTGAGGTGCAGAACGGTCTGGCAGGGGTTCCGGTGGGGTGAAGGGCGTTGTCAGGCCAAAACGAACCAGCAGTTCATGCTCCAACTGTACATTGAGCAGTTTGTTTTGATAGTCATGAATGATGGCGTGAATTTTGTCGTCCGGTTCGGTCAGGTAACTGTGTGGCAGGGCGTTTATTTGAATGTCGGAGGGTTGGCGGGCAGATTGCAGGATGGCCTGCCTGTCTGCAATTTGCAAAGCAGATACCAAATCAACCCCCCAGCTAAATTGCAGGCGTCTGAAGCGGAAATCTAACGGCCGTTCATAGGCGTAGATGAGGCACAATTGCTCGCTTGTTGTAATTTTCAGCCCTTTGCATTGGCTGGAAAGCCGTTCAGCCAAAAGCTGCCAGTTGGTGCGGATGATGGTTTGTGGGGAAAGCTGGCTAAAAACAAGCAGCATGTATTCCCCTTCCTTGTAGATGGCTTGCAATCCGGGCAAAAGCGGGGAAGTGGTTGTGGGCATGTGGTGGACATCCCACTGCTGGACGGCCGGAAGCTGCTGTACGCGCGGGGTGATAATGTGTTGGATGTGGGCCAACAGCTGTTGGGGTGTTTCATTTTCCGGGACAGGTGCGCCTTTTACTTGCCGGGCAAGCCGCCGCAATTTGGCCTGGGCGTTGGCGGCTTTTTCTTCGTCCATCAGTTCTGGAGCGAGGGCTGAGGAGGCTTCCATTGCCAGGTAAGCGAGGCGGCTGTAGGCGTCCAGGATGTTTAGTTTGGGGAGTGTGTTTAGGTGGTCGGGGTCGCCAAACAGTAGTTGGCCGTCGCGCTTGAGGTGGTGGGCAAACAGGGGGAACAGCCGGATGTGGCGGGCAAAGTCTGACCGTTGGGCGATCATGGGGCCGCGCTTGAGTAAACGGCCGTTTTCTTCCCAAATAGGCCGGTAAAGGCTGCGCAAGGCATGAATACTGGTGCCATCATTTACAATGGCTAGTAAATTAATGTCTGACTCTTCGGGCTGGTAAAACCCTTGTGCCATGCTGCCGAACAGGTAAATGGCTTCCACTTCACCGCCAAGGCGGCGTACCATCTTTTTTGCAATTTTGCGTGCTTCTTCAATCATGATGCTACATTATACTCCTGTGCCGAAAAATGGTGTAGGAGTGCTGCGAACATCTGACTCCCGTGTAAATAAAGATTGATGACTGATGATTAACGGTTAAATTAGCCGGTGCAGCCCTGCCGGTCGTAGATAGCTGACTGGCCGACGTGTTGATGGTTGAATGTTCTCGTTATTGGTTTGCTTAATGGGCTGGCGCAATGATACTATTTACTGACTTTGAGTAAAACATTGTTTGGTTGCATAAAAATTACTTTTGGCAATTTTATGGGTATATCATGCGAATTTTTGTAACAGGAGCGACCGGGTTTGCCGGATCTCATTTGGTTGATCGGTTGTTGGTAGATGGTCATGAAATTTATGCGCTGGTTCATCCTGCTTCGAGTCATCAGGGTTTGCCGGAAAATTCGCGGGTTCATCCGGTTGAGGGGGATTTGCTGGATGGGGAGCTGCTGAAAACGGCCGTTTCTGAAGCAAAACCAGATGTCATTTACCATTTGGCCGGGCAGGCCTACCCGGCTGTTTCCTGGCAGAAGCCCGTGCGAACGTTGGAAATTAACACCATTGGCACAATTAATTTGCTGGAAGCGGCCGTTGCATACGGCCATCCACGTGTGGTTGTTGTTACCAGTGCCGAAATTTACGGCAAAATTGCGCCAGAACAGCTTCCCATTACAGAAGAATTTGCCCCACAGCCCAGACATCCTTACGGCATTACCAAATTAGCGGCGGGGTTGTTTGTGCCATTGTATTGGCAGCATTACCAACTGCCGGTGGTGGAGGCACGGCCGTTTAACCACATTGGCCCCAGACAGGCAAAAGGGTTTGTTGTGCCCGATTTTGCCAGTCAGTTGGCAGCCATCAAGTTAGGGCTGGCTCCCAAAAAATTGCGTGTAGGCAATTTAACAGCCGAGCGCGACTTTACCGATGTGCGGGATGTGGTGCGCGCCTATACCTGTCTGGCAGAATCGGGCAAGCCCGGAGAAAGTTACCTCATTTGCTCCGGCCAGCCGGTATCCATTCAGGCACTTTTGACCATGTTGGCCGAGCTGGCGGATGTGGACATTGTGGTGGAATATGATCCGGCCCGTATGCGCCCTTCGGATGTGCCCACGCTGTACGGTTCTTTTGCCAAAATTCAGGCAGATACGGGCTGGCAGCCAGAAATTTCGCTGCGGCAGTCGTTGGCGGATGCGCTGCAAGATTGGCTGCAGCGGCTGGGGGGTGGCGATGGCCGCTAAAAAGGAGCGTCTGGATAAGCTGCTGGTTGCGCGGGGTCTGGTGGAGACACGGGCAAAGGCGCGGGGGCTGATTTTGGCCGGTGAGGTGCTGGTGAATGGACAGCGGCAGGATAAACCGGGCACGGCCGTTGCCGAGTCGGCAGAAATTACGCTGGTGGAGACGATGCCTTATGTGAGCCGGGGCGGGTATAAACTGGCGGGTGCGCTGGCGACGTTTGGCATTGAGATAAACGGCCGTGTGTGTGCCGACGTTGGCGCATGTACAGGCGGTTTTACTGATGTTATGCTGCAAAACGGGGCTGTGCGCGTTTATGCCATTGATGTGGGCTATGGCCAACTGGACTGGAAACTACGGCAGGATGAGCGTGTGGTGGTGATGGAACGCACCAATGTGCGCTATGTTGAAAGTTTACCGGAGCCAGTTGCCTTTGTTTCCATTGATGTGTCGTTTATTTCACTGAAGCTGGTGCTGCCGGCCGTGCAGCAGTGGCTTGTGCCGGAAGCCGATGTGGTGGCGCTGATTAAGCCGCAGTTTGAGGCTGGCCGGGCGCAGGTGGGGAAGGGTGGCATTGTCAGGGATACGGCCGTACACAAACAGGTGCTGGCAGATGTGCTGGCCTGGGCTGCTGCGAATGGCTGGCAGGTTAATGGCCTGGTGCGTTCCTCAATAACCGGCAGTGAGGGCAATGTGGAATTTTTAGTATGGCTGAAGCCGGGCGATGGGCAGCAGGCAGATGTTGAGGCGATGATTACGGCCGTATTGGCCGATTCTGCTTAGCGTGCTTTCATAATTTTGAGGAGTGTGCGGCTGTTGAATGGCTTACGCAAATGGACGGCTGTGTGGGGGAGAAACGGCCGT
>CAZRIB010000125.1:0-9859 GCA_964600035.1 uncultured Ardenticatenaceae bacterium
GGTGAAGTCAACAAAAGTAATTGACTGAACGCTTGCTCATGAAGAATGTCGCCGCAAGATAATAAACAAATTGATGCCGAACAGAAAAACAATCAACACATGTGCCAAACTCATTTTTCCTTCCTCCTCAGCTTGAAGCGGTCCCAGCCATGGTTCACAAGCTAAAAATTACTTTGCATGATTTCTTGGATGGCGGCTAAATATCTGTCATCCAAAGCGGCTTGCTGAAAGAACTGCCGGGCTTCTTTTTCCCGGCCATTATTGGCGTAAAGCAGCCCCAAACGAAAATAGGCTGCGGGCATATTTAGACCCCCCTCAATCGCCTGCCGGTAACAGTGAATGGCTTCCTCGGCCTGTCCACGAAATTCAAAATCCAGAGCCTGGCCAATGAGTGCGTCACGTTCCAACTTGCTCAATGTGGCACGGCCGTTTTCGTCATCATCTTCTTCGCGTAAAATTTCGCCGTTTAGTTCATTTTCGGCCAGTTTGAAGGCTTGTTCTACGACGCTGGCGGGGGATTCCTGACTGCCATATTTGGCTTGAGCCTGTTTTTGTTCTTCTTCAAAAACGGCGGCCATCTGGCGCACGGCTGAGGCGATGGTGTCTTCTTCTTCTACAACGGGCGGGGCTTCTGGTTCTGGCTCTTCTTCCTCTTCTTCAGGGTAGGCATTTTCGCCGTATTGAATGAGGCGAACGGCCGTTAACACATCTTGATTTTCCGGGTCAAGACGTAAGGCCGCCTTACACATTTGCAGTGCCCGTTTCTTGTCACCCTGCATTTCCGAAATGCGGGCAATTGCCAGATATTCCCGGACAGCATCCCGCGTTTTATGCTGACGTTGGTAAACCATTGCCAGACGTTTGTGCGCGCCCGTCAAATTTGGTTCCAAACGAATGGCCCGTTCCCAATTGGCAATGGCATCATCAAACTGCTGTTTGCGAAGCAAAAGCTCACCAATAGCCAGATATGTCCGGCCTGCGTCTGTTAATTGCCCCATTCTTTCTTGAATATCGGCAACTTTGCGGAGGTAGTGAATGCCGCCTTTGGAATATTTGGCAGCCAGCTTAAAACAATCCAGTGCTTTTGGCAGTTGTTTTAGGCCCACGCAAGCTTCCCCTAAACCTGCATATGCTTCTGGGCGGTGGGGAAATTCGTTAATAGCGAGACGATAGGCTTTGAATGCTTGCTGCCAATTTTCCTGGGAAGTATAGGCTGCGCCGCGGCGCATTGCTTCGTCGTATATTGCACGGTTATTAGCCAAGATTTTCTCCTACTACAATGGAACAGATGCCAAAGTTGACTTTGGCAGACTAAAATAACGCAGGGATGGGTGAATGGCAAGCAATTTGGTCATGTTGCTGTCGTTAGTTTTGTTTGGGGCGGTATTGCAGCGCTTCTGCCAGATGGGCGGGTTGTATGGATTCGCTGCCAGCCAGGTCGGCGATGGTGCGTGCCACTTTGAGGACGCGGTGAAAGGCGCGTGCGCTTAGCCCCATTTGGGACATGGCGCTTTTCATGAGCTGCTTGCCGGTTTTGTCGAGCTGGCATTGTTCACGGACTTCGCTTGGCCCCATGTCGGCGTTGGCGTGGAGGCCGCTGTTGGCGAACCGTTTGGCCTGGATTTGACGGGCGGTTTCTACACGCTGGCGGATGGCAGCGGATGGTTCTCCCCGGTTTACGGCCGTTAACTTATCAAACGCCACACGCGGCACATCAATATGTATGTCAATCCGATCCATAAGCGGCCCGGAAATGCGTTTTTGGTAACGCGTGACCATTGCATTAGAGCAAGTACAGGCGTGCGTGGGATCGCCAAAGTAGCCGCACGGGCAGGGGTTTTGGGCGGCAACCAGCATAAAGTTGGCCGGGAACGTCACTGTGCCATTAGCGCGGGAAATGGAAACTTCGCGGGGTGTCCCTTCCAACGGCTGGCGCAGGACTTCAATCAAATTTTTGCCAAACTCTGGCAGCTCATCCAAAAAGAGAACACCACGATGTGCCAGGCTGATTTCGCCGGGACGCGGCCATGCGCCGCCGCCTACCAGCCCGGCATAGCTGATGGTGTGGTGTGGGGCACGAAACGGCCGATTCCTTACCAACGGCGTATCCGCAGGCAGCAGTCCGGCAACGGAGTAGATTTTGGTGACTTCCAACGCTTCATCAACAGACATGCGCGGCAAAATGGAAGGCAGTGATCGAGCGATGAGCGTTTTACCTGCGCCGGGCGGGCCAGTCATCAAAATGTTATGAGACCCGGCTGCCGCTACTTCCAGCGCGCGTTTAACGTGTTCCTGCCCCATGATGTCGGCAAAATCAGCCGCGTAGACCGGGTCTTGCCCAAACTGCGCTTCCAAATCGACTGTAACAGGGGCGATGGGGCGCAGCCCGGTGAGATGCCCGACCAATTCGCTTAAGCAGGACACAGGGATGACTTCCACATCTGGTAAAAGGGCGGCCTCTGGCGCATCTTCTGCCGGTACAAAAACCCGGGTAAAGCCCTGGCTTCTGGCGAGGGCTGTCATGGGCAGAATGCCTTTGGTGTGCCGGGTTGTGCCATCCAGCGACAGTTCGCCAATGAACAGGGCATTTTCCAGTTTGTCCGGCCAAATTTGCTGGGAGGCGGCCAAAATGCCAACGGCGATAGGCAGGTCGTAGGCAGGGCCTTCTTTGCGCAGGTCGGCTGGTGCCAGATTGACGGTGATGCGTTTGCTGGCGGGGAAGGTGAGGCCGCTGTTTTTGATGGCGGAATGGACGCGGTCGCGGCTTTCGCGTACGGCCGCATCTGGCAAACCGACCAGGTTGAAGGCTGGCTGTCCCCGGATGATGTCTACTTCGACTTCTACCGGTTCGGCGTTTAATCCGGTGATGGCACAGCTGATGACTTTGGCTAGCATGGTGAACTTCCTTCTTGAATGCGTGTGCTGGCTTTTGTGGATAGCACAATAGAGGCATTATGGCAGGGGTTACGGCCGTGACAATAAGAATTTAGTTGGGTTGGTTGTCATTTTTTATGCCTCTGATTATTATGGAACCGGCAAGCAGCTTAATGCAGCAAGGAGCGGCAGGGTGACAGGGTGACTAATCTCCAATCTCCCAATCTCCTAATAACCAATCTCCAATCTCCACCTTACTCAAAAAAAGGAGCCCAATGTGGACAAAGAAAAAATGATAGAACGTGCACGCCAACTGCGGCGTGCAGATGATTTGGAAGCGTCTCAAGATGTGCTGCTGGAGTTGTTGGCGGCTTTTCCCGATGATCCGCTGGTGTTGTATGAGGTTGGCGGTTCTTATGATGTGCTGGGTGAGGAGAAGCAGGCCATTCCGTATTACCAAAAGGCGTTGGATGCCGGGTTGGCTGGAGCAGACCGGCAGGAATGTTTGGTTTGTCTGGGTACGGATTTGCGTTTGATGGGGCGGTTTGCGCGGGCGGTGGAGGTGTTGGAAACGGCCGTTTCTGAGTACCCCGACAACAACAGTGGCAAAGTGTTCCTGGCGCTGGCTTATTACAGTTACGGCCGTGAAGACGAAGCCGTAAGCCTATTGCTAGAACTGCTGCTACAAACAACCAAAGACGAAAACATTCTGGCCTATGCCGACACCCTGGATTATTACAAAGACAATTTGGATGAAGTGGTCATGGATTAGAAACGGGAGCGGTGGTGATGGGGTGACAGGGTGATGGGGTGACAAGGTGACGGGGTGATAAGGTGACAGGGTGACAGGGTGACTAATCTCCAATCTCTAATCACCAATCTCTCAATCTCCCAATCTCCCAATCCCTCAATCCCTAATCCTTTTAATCATCAATCATTGGTCATTCATTTTTGGGAGGAATCATGAAAGCCCTGGTTTTTAATGAACATGGAACATTAAAAAACGTATTTTTAGGAAATGTGGAAATACCCAAAATTGGCCCGGACGAGGTGCTGCTGCAAGTAAAAGCGGCGGCCTTGAACCGGCTGGATTTGTGGGTGTTGGCGGGCTGGCCAGGGTTAAATTTGAAAATGCCGCATGTCATGGGCAGCGATGGTGCGGGCATTGTGGCAGAGGTGGGGGAGAATGTCACCGGTTTTGAGGTGGGCGACAGGGTCGCTGTGAACCCGACGATTTGCAACAACCCCAATGATTATTTTGCCCGGCAGGGGCTGGACAATATGTGTGATGATTTTGCCATTTTTGGGGAACATATAGACGGCTTTTATGCAGAGTTTACGGCCGTGCCGGCGCGCAACCTGCTCAAAATGCCCGACCACGCCACCTTTGAAGAAGCCGCCGCCGCCTCTCTTGTATTTGTCACAGCATGGCATTCCCTCATCGTGCGGGGAGGGCTGCGTCCGGGTGAATCTGTACTGATCGTTGGTGCGGGTGGCGGCGTAAATACAGCCGCCATTCAAATTGCCAAACTGGCCGGTGCTGGCCCCATTTACGTGGTGGGTTCCAGCGAAGAAAAACTGGCACAGGCCAAAGCATTGGGGGCTGATGTTCTTATTAACCGGCATGAAGAAAATTGGAGCAAGGCTGTTTACAAGTTGACCAACAAGCGCGGTGTGGATGTGGTTGTGGACAATGTGGGAGCGGCCACGTACATCGCTTCCTTACGGGCATTGAAGCGGGGCGGACGGCTGCTGACAGTTGGCAACACCAGCGGCCCAAAGTTTGAGCTGGATAACCGGCTGATGTTTGGCAAGCATTTGTCCATTATTGGCAGCACGATGGGAACCAGCAAAGATTATGCCGATGTCATGGGCTTGATTTTTGAGGGCAAGCTGAAGCCGATTATTGACACGGTTTATCCATTGGAAGAGGGATTAACGGCGCTGCACCGGCTGGAAGCGGGAGATGTGATGGGGAAATTGGTGTTGACGCCGGGGGAATGATTGGAAAATGGAGAATGAATAATGGAGAATGGAGAATGAATTGTGAATTTTCCATTATCCATTATCCATTAAAAAAAGGCAGGTATGGTTGATGCGTATTTTTGAAATTTTGCTGCTGGCGGTGAATGTGCCTTATGTGGGGTGGCCGTTGTTTGCCAGAAAACGGCCGTATTGGCTGCATTTTTTGCCATTAACGGCCGTTCTCTTAACAGTGCTGCATTTACTCATTGAAAAATATCGCTGGCAGATGGTGCCGGCCTATGTGATAACGGCCGTTCTGGCTGTGCTGGCCCTTTTGCAGCTGACCAAACCCGCCAGACCGGCTTCCAAATGGCTGGCGGCGGGTGGGTTGCTGGCATTGGCGCTGGCATTTGTGCTGCCAATGTTCATACCGGTTCCTCAACTGCCAGCCGCGACCGGCCCGTACCCTGTTGGCACGCAAACAGTGATGCTGGTGGATAACGGCCGTACCGAACTGTGGAGCGGTGTTGACGAACCACGCCGCCTTATGGCCCAAATCTGGTATCCGGCCGCACCAACAGGCAGCGAACCCCAGGCCAAATACCTTGAAGCGGTAGACGTGGTGGGCGCTGTGGTGGCAGAAATGTTCAACCTGCCTTCGTTTATGTTCGACCATGTCAACCTGACCAATTTGGGGATCACTGTGGAGCCGCCTGCCGCCGCGGATGGCCCCTTCCCTGTCATTTTGTTTTCTCATGGGCTAACTGGCCTGCGCGGCCAAAACACAACAATGGTGCGCGAGTTGGTCAGTCATGGGTATGTGGTTGCGGCCGTTGACCATACGTATGGCAATGCGATTACTGTTTTCCCGGATGGGGAAACGATTTTGTATGATGCCTGCCGCATTTTTAGTAACTGTGACTCCAATTATGTGGAAGCAGTCCCTTTGGTTGACCAGTGGGTAGGCGATTTGGACTTTTTGCTCAATACCCTGACGATGTGGAACAATGACCAAAACGGCCGTTTTGCTGGTGTGTTTGACCTGGCGCATGTGGGGGTATTTGGACATTCAACCGGCGGCGGTGCGGCCGTTTCCTTCTGCCAGCAAGATGCCCGGTGCAGTGCTGGCGTGGGGCTGGATGCCTGGGTGCTGCCTGTTCCAGATGAGGTGCTGGCGGGCGGTCTGCAAAAGCCATTTATGTTCTTTTCCACACCCCGTTGGCTTGGCGACGAGAACCGGGCTAGGGGTGAGGCTTTGCTGTCCCAAACACAGGTGGAGACGTACGATTTGCGGCTGGCAAACACAGAGCATTTTGATTTTACTGATTTGGTGCTGCTAACCCCGCTGACCCCGCAGCTTGGACTTTCGGGCACGATTGACAGCCGGTACAGCCTGACGATTCAAAATGAATATGTGCTGGCCTTTTTTGACCGTTATCTGCGCGGCGAGTCTCGTCCCATTTTAACGGCCGTTTCGCCTTACCCGGAGCTGACGATTAGCCATAGGCCGTGAACCGTTAGCCAAGAAAGCCCATCGGCAAAAATTGTCCAAGCAGGCGCTTAATTTTTGCCAACTGGTCTGGCGTGGGGGGATGGTAATTTGCCAAAAAGGTTTCGGCTGCTTCGCGCCCGGCACTGACCAGTTTTTGGTAACGTTCGTCGTCAGGATGCGGCCGTATGGAAAAGTCGGTAAGAGACACACAGCAGTTGCTAATGTTGATCGTGCGCCATTTATCTGCCTGACTGTGCTCAAAAACCGCATCTTGCGCATCCACCATGGCCTCCAGCAAATTGGACATATAGGTGACCAGATTGGTGATGGGGCGGTTGCTGCCCGGGCAATCCTGGGGGGTGTACAGGCGCAGTCCCAATGTTTCCCAGTTAATGCCGTTTACGTACCACTCGTTATGGGCTGCGTATTGTGGCTGGTCAAAAATATGAAGGGGGAAGTTGTTGAGAACGCCGCCATCACCATAGTAATGGCCTTCGCTGCCTATTTCTTTGCCATTAAATTGGACAGCTTCAAAGAAAAGGGGGATGGACTGCGACATGAGCAGGGCATCGGCGACGGCGACATCCGGGGTGGTGTGGACGCTGAAGATTTCTACCTGACGGGCGGAAATGTTGGTGACGACGACGTGCAGGTCCAGAAATCCGCGCTGGCGAAATTCGGCAAAGGTGGCACGGCCGTTTCCTTCACACTGGCTGGCAATAACATCTTGCAGCCAGGTATATCCTCGCTCGCTGGCATACCAGCCAAAGCGGTGCATCAGCCGCTGCACGCCATCCCAATTGCTGACAAGCCGTTCCACGGACTGTTCCAGCAGCTTAGGGGGCTGCCAGTTCAAATCTTTGGTAGAGCGAAGCGTGGGGATGCGGGAAAAGTCTAACGTGTTGAAAATGGCAATCATCTCATCCACCGGCAGGCGAAAGGCCACCAGCATAGCGACAAATGCCCCTGCCGATGTCCCCACGACGCGTTCGATTTGAGGCAGGATTCCCTTTTCTTCCAGGACTTTTAAGGCTCCCTGGTAGGCCAATGTTTTTACGCCGCCGCCTTGAAAGGCGAGGTTTTTGAATGGGTATTTTGCTGCCATTTTTTAACTCCTTGAAGGTGTTGGGTGTTGGTGATTAGAGATTGGAGATTGGAGATTGGTCACCCTGTCACCTTTGTCACTTTGTTACTTTGTCAACACGGCCGTTTCCGGGCCAACCACGCGCTTTAATTCTGCTGTTTCCAGCCGCATCAGGGCATCAATATCACCGCCGCCGCCGTAGACAACTGTTTGCTGGTAAACGGCCGTGTCCACCACTGTGCGCAGCGTAACCTTGTGCCCAAACGGCGGCACAGACCCCACCACATAGCCCGTCACGGCCTGCACCACATCAGCGCGGGCTGTTTTCAGCCGCCGCCGCGACACGCCCAAATAATCTGCCAGCGCCTTCCACTCAATGCGAGCCGTGCCACAGCCAATTGCCAGAACCGGTTCACCGTCTGCCAAAAACAAAATCGACTTGATAATCTGGTCTGGAGCAACGCCCAAAACGGCCGCTGCTTCTGGTACAGTGAGCGTGGTACTGGGCAAATGGTGTATTTCTGCCTGAATGCTTTGGGCTGTAATAAAGGCTTGTAAATCTGCGCTGGATAATGGTTGTGTCATAAAGCGGGTTCCTTTGGGTATTGGTTATTGGAGATTAGAGATTGGAGATTGGGAGATTGAGAGATTGGTGATTAGAGATTGGAGATTAGTCACCCTGTCACCCTGTCACCCCGTCACCTTGTCACCTTGTCACCTTGTCAGTTTGCCACTTGTTCCTGCTGCCGGCATAATTCTAACGAACCTACACACCAAAACCCACTAACCAACACAAAACAGGAATACAGCATGAGTGAAATTGTTAGTCAGATAAACCCCAACAGTGCCGAGTTTAAGGCCAATTTTGAACACAATAAGCGTTTGGCGGAAGAACTGCATCAGCGGCAGCAGCAGGCGGCTGGGGAACGGCCGTCTCGTGTGATAGAGCGCCAGCGTAAACGGAACAAACTGCTGGTGCGCGAGCGGATTGACGCCATTTTAGACCAGGGCAGCCCCTTTTTAGAGCTGTCACCCCTGGCCGCCTGGGGGATGTATGAGGGTGATGCGCCCAGTGCCGGCATTGTCACCGGAATCGGACGAATTGCCGGGCTGGAATGCATGATCATAGCCAATGATCCCACCGTGAAAGGGGGCACATATTACCCGGAAACGGTCAAAAAACACATCCGCGCCCAGGTCATCGCCGAAGAAAACCATTTGCCAACCATCTATTTGGTGGATTCTGGCGGCGCATTTTTGCCACTACAGGCAGACGTTTTTCCAGACAAAGATCATTTTGGCCGCATTTTCTACAACATTGCCCGCATGTCGGCGAAGAAAATTCCCCAAATTTCGGCCGTGTTGGGTTCCTGTACGGCTGGCGGCGCCTACATCCCCGCCATGTGCGACGAAACCATCATTGTCAAAGGCAACGGCACGATATTTCTGGCCGGGCCGCCGCTGGTACGTGCGGCCACAGGCGAGGACGTAACGGCCGAAGAACTGGGCGGCGGCGATGTGCATACGCGCCTGAGCGGTGTAGCAGACCATTTTGCCGAAGATGAACAGGAAGCCCTGGCGCGTATTCGGGATATTGTGAGCCAGTTGAACCGGCGCAAGCAGTTTGATGTGGTGATGCAAACGCCGGAAGCGCCTTTGTATGACCCCGAAGAGCTGTATGGTGTCATTCCTGCCGACCACCGGACACAATATGATGTGCGGGAGGTAATTGCCCGGCTGGTGGACGGGTCGCGCCTGTCGGAGTTTAAGGCGCGGTATGGCACAACCATTGTGTGCGGCTTTGCCCACATTATGGGGATTCCGGTGGGGATTGTGGCGAATAATGGCTTGTTGTTTAGTGAGTCGGCGTTAAAGGCGACCCATTTTATTCAATTGTGCGAGCAGCGGGGCACGCCGCTTTTGTTTATGCAGAATATCACCGGCTTTATGGTGGGGAAGCAGTATGAAAATGGGGGTATTGCCAAGGATGGGGCAAAGATGGTCACGGCCGTTTCCACAGTCAACGTGCCGCGCATCACTCTCTTTCACGGGGTTAGCCACGGCGCTGGCAATTATGGCATGAGCGGCCGTGCCTATGACCCGCGCTTCCTCTTTACCTGGCCGAACAGCCGCATTAGCGTGATGAGCGGCGAGTCGGCGGCCAATGTGTTGTGGGAAGTGGGTAAAGCCAGGGTGTTCCACCAGATGGACGACCCGACACCGGCGGAAATAGAGCAGGCTGAGCAGAAGTTTAAGCAGCCGATTTTGGACAAATATGCAGAAGAGAGCAGTCCCTATTATGCCACTGCCCGCTTGTGGGATGATGGCATTTTAGACCCGGCGCAAACACGTGTGGCGCTGGCGCTGGCTTTTTCTGCGGCGTTGAACGCGCC
This sequence comes from uncultured Ardenticatenaceae bacterium, assembly GCA_964600035.1. Taxonomy (GTDB): domain Bacteria; phylum Chloroflexota; class Anaerolineae; order Promineifilales; family Promineifilaceae; genus CAZRIB01. The sequence continues at coordinate 9,809 of CAZRIB010000125.1, forward strand.
AATGGCGGACGGCCGTTACGGAACATTCCGTATGTAGGCTGCCAAAGGAAG
>CAZRIB010000126.1:0-9710 GCA_964600035.1 uncultured Ardenticatenaceae bacterium
TGGGCTTTGAGCAATCAGCTTGTTTACCAGCCAATTATGATTGCCGGGGGACTGGGACTGCCATTGTTATTGATGTGGCTGGTGCAAAAAAGCCCGTTACGGCCGTATACCCGCTATCTGTTTGGCTAAAAACACACTACAAAAGGAATGACATGACAAAGAAACAAACACACTGGCCGAAAACGGCCGTACTCCTCATCATCCTCATCATATTCGCAGCACCGGCCACCCTGTTGGCACACGGCGGTGGAACCATCCAGCTAGATGCAGTCCCCGTTGGCCCTTACGAACTCTCCATCTGGACATCACCAGACCCGCTAAAAGCAGGCGAAACAGCCCACATCACCGCCTTCCTGTTCGACGAAAGCATTGGCGACGCCGTTGACGGCATCGTTCTGGGCGCAGACATCACCGTCACCTTTATTCCGCCAGACGGCCAGGGTGACCCCATTGTCGTTTCTGCCAGCCATAACGATGCTGACCTGAAATACCTGTATGAAGCAGAAGCATTGCTGCCTGTAAAAGGGGAATGGGAAATTGTTGTAAACGCCAGCGGGCCAAAAGGTGGCGGGGAAGCCTCATTTACCATTCCGGTAGAATCGGCTGGCGGCATCAACTGGACACTCGTTGGTGGAATTGCCATCGCTGTCGTGGTCATTGGCTGGCTGGTGTGGCAGCAGCGGCAAAGTAAAGTGGAAGGGTGATAAAAAGAATTGAGAATGGATAATGGAAAATTGAGAATTAACGCCCATTCTCCATTCTCAATTCCCCATTCTCAATTATCCCGCCCGTACGGTATTGATTTTGGTTTCAATCGTCGCCATCAATGAATCAAATGATTTGCTAAAGGCGGCGACACCATCTTCTTGCAATTTTTCAGTAACGGCCGTTAAATCCACCCCACACGCCTCCAACGCCCGAAGCTGCTCATAAGCCGCCTCCACACCCTGCGTCAGCGACTGAGACAACCGGCCATGATCCCGAAAGGCATCCAGCGTCGATTGCGGCATCGTATTCACCGTTTCCGGGCCAATCAACTCATCCACATACAACGTATCGGGATAAGCCGGGTTCTTGGTGCTGGTAGAAGCCCACAGCAAACGCTGGTTTCTGGCCCCGGCTTTGCGCAAATCGGCAAATGCATCCCCATGAAACAGCTCCAGGAAACGCTGGTAAACAACTTTGGAATTGGCAACGGCCGTTTTGCCCAACAACGCCTGTGCAGATGGATGGGAAGAAGCCGAAAGCAGCTTGTCAACGGCCGTATCCACCCGGCTCACAAAAAACGAAGCCACAGAAGCCACCCCTTTCGGGTCGCCGCCATTCTTCACAAACTGCCGCAGCCCATCCATATAAGCCTGCGCCACCGCCTCATAATGCGCCATATTAAACATCAACGTCACATTCACATGAATCCCCTCGCCAATCAACTGGCGAATCGCGGGAATACCGGCTTTTGTCGCTGGAACTTTAATCATCACATTCGGCCGTCCAACTGCCTGCCGCAGACGGCGTGCTTCAGTCACCGTCCCCTCCGTATCATGGGCCAGATACGGCGACACCTCTAAACTGACATAGCCATCTGTGCCATCGCTGCTTTCATACAACGGCAAAAACAAATCACACGCCATTTGAATATCAGCCAGGGCTAACGCCTCATAAATGCCATTCACATCCAGCCCTTCACCAACCAGTTCGTGAACGGCCGTGTCATAATCATCACTGCCGCCAATCGCCTTTTCAAAAATACTCGGATTCGATGTCATACCACGCAGCCCATCATTCGCAATCATGGCCGCCAACGTGCCATCCATCAAAAATTTACGGCGGATATTGTCGTACCAAAAACTTTGTCCAAAAGAAAATAACTGAACCAGAGGATTCATATTTATGCTCCTTTACTCATCTGGAAGGTCGCACATCCAGTGCAAAAGTCATGCACATTCACCGGATGCTAATTCAATAATCGTCAATTACCGACTACACAGCTACAAATAAAAACGGCCGTTTCCCCCAACAAAACATCCACCCCAGTTTAACGCGAGCAAACCCGCCACACAACCACCCATTCGACGAACCTGCCCATTCCCTTCTTACCCCAACCACACACATCAACCATTAATCACAAAAATTTCACCCCAAAAAACCTTGACTTTTCCCTGCTTCTGCTCTATCCTTTTTCCATCTATGCGAAAGCAGTGCCATCGTCTAAAAGAGCCAATAAACATAGAAACATTCGCCATATTCAAAAAAATTTTTACCCGCAGCAACAAACCGGAGAAAAGAAAATGAGCCCCGATGACAAACAACGCGCATTATTGCCAAACCAGGAACAAAGCGGCCCCACATTAACGGCCGACGCCTCCCTTCAAGCAGCAGCCGGCGCATTTGAAGAACACATGAAAAATGAAGGTTTCGCCTTCAATACAATAAAAGCCTTTTTAAGTGATCTCCGTTTGCTGGGCACTTATTTAGGCATCGGGCAATCCATTGGCGAAATAGGAACCCAAAACCTGAACAACTTTCTTGAATGGCTGCTCAATGAGCGCGGCGTGCCATGCAGTCCCAAATCATACTCCCGCCGCGTCACCACCCTAAAAGTCTTTTTTGGCTGGCTGCACGAAACAGGCGTATTAACCACAAATCCAGCAGCGGCCGTTATCCAAAAAAGCGTCAGCAGCCCCCTGCCCACCGTGCCATCAGAAGCAGACATAGCCAAAGCTCTGGAAATAACCACGGCCATGAGAACCGGAGAAATCGGCAGAAAACCAGATGCCCGCCCCCACATGCTGCTCACCCTGCTGCTAGACACCGGCATTAAAAAAAGCGAAGCAATGGCCATAGTACCCAACCACATCGACCGGGAAAACCCAGACGAACCCTTGCTCTACGTCCGGTATGCCAACCCGCGCATGCGCTACAAAGAGCGCAAACTCCCCCTTTCACCCACATGGCTGCCCGTGTTAGATGAGTACCTGGCACAATACACTCCCTCAGACAAACTTTTTACCTGCACCGCTCGCAATCTGGAATATGTATTAAGTGATGTGGCCGAAGCGGCCGGTTTGGAGAAAGGTCTGTTGTCTTTTGAAAATTTGCGTTGGGTATCAGCCATGATCGACTGGAAAAAAGGCATAGAACCAGATGACATTCGCCAAAAGTTGGGAATTTCCAAAATTACCTGGCGAGAAACAAAAAAGAAGCTGGAAAAGCTGATTGAGCAATCAGAAAAGGCAGTATGAACCTCTGAAAATTACGAATTACGAATTACTGAATACGGGTACTAGCTGACCAACTGAACGCTTACCTTTAATTCGTGTGAATCTGTGAAAATTCGTGGCAAAAATTAGATCTACTGAATCTGCTAAAGCCTTCTGTACTCTCAGGAGGCTTTTTTATTTTTTTCCACCCCATGTCAGGAAAACCCCTACATGCCCCAATAAACAATCCAACTTTCCCCCCTACTTAAAAAGATTGTGAAATTCTAAACTATCTTTAGCCCAAAAAAGGGCCTGGATGAAGGTATTCCTCATATTTATCGCAATGGACTGTGAAGGAGGTCTCTGTATGTCCAAAATAATTGAAAAGGAAGAGGCCACAACCAATACAAGCCGCCGACAAATGTTGCAAAATTTTGTTGGTTTGGCCGGTATTGCCGTGGCTGCTGGCGTGCCAGTGGCTCGCAAAGCTTCCAACGCATCAGCCCAAACGCCCGTTTACACGATTCAGCAAGATGTTGCACAGGTAACGGCCGTTGACGGTGACCAAGACCCGTTGGAAAGAATGCGTGCCGACCTGGCCCGTGCCATGCAAAAACCAGAAGCAGAACGTCGTTGGGTCATGGTCATCGACCTGCGGAAATGCGTAGGCTGCAACGCCTGCACCATCTCCTGCGTCGCCGAAAACCACCTGCCACCGGGCGTCGTCTACCGCCCCGTGCTGGAAGAAGAAATTGGCACCTTCCCCAACGTCACCAAACGTTTCCTGCCTCGTCCCTGTATGCAGTGTGACAACCCGCCCTGCGTCCCCGTTTGCCCGGTCAATGCCACCTGGAAACGGGATGACGGCATCGTCACCATTGATTACGACAAATGCATTGGCTGCCGTTACTGCATCACCGCCTGCCCCTACAATGCCCGTACATTCGACAAAGGCTTGACCTACAACCTGGAAAACCTCCAGGGTGTACCGGCTGGCGCATTGGTGGGCACACTCGACGCAGAACAGTACGAACTGGCCGCCGCACACGAATATGGCGAAGAACGGCCCCGCGCCGAAGGCAAATCCCCGGTGGGTAATGCCCGCAAATGCCACTTCTGCCTGCACCGGCTGGAAAAAGGCATGCTGCCCGCCTGCACCACCACCTGCATCGGTCGCGCCACCTACTTTGGCGACGCCAACGATCCAGACAGCCTGGTGGCCGAACTGATTGCCAGCCCCAACGTGATGCGGTTGAAAGAAGAATTAGGCACCGAACCCAAGGTGTTCTACCTGCAATAAACGGAGGATGAGATGACTGGTCAATCAACTTTTTGGAAACGTATATTCTGGATTGCCGCAGGCATCGGGTTTGTCATTGGCTTATACGGCCTCTATGACAGACTGGCCTTCGGTCACATGCACGCAGATTATGGCTCCTACGTCCCCTGGGGCTTGTGGGTAGCCGCTTATACCATGCTTGTTGGCGCCTCCGCCGGTGCATTCGTCATTGCGGCCGTTATTCATGTATTTGGCCGCAAAGAATGGTATCCGGTTGGTCGGACTGCCCTTATTGTTTCTCTAGCAGCCTTCACCGGTGGCATGTTAAGCATTTGGCTTGACCTGGGCCATCCGGAACGACTGCTCAACTTCTACTTCAGCCCCAATCTCACCTCCATCATGGGCTTGATGAGCTGGTTCTACCTGCTCTATGGCATTTTGCTGGTCGTGATGATTTGGCAAAGCTGGGTGAATCAGGAAGGCACACTGCTGCGTAACTTGAGCTTCCTGGCAGTTCCCTTTGCCATCGCATTCGCTGGTGCAGAAGGTGCGCTGTTTGGTGTCGTTGGCGCTCGTCCCTTGTGGGAATCGGGTTTAACCCCCATTCTCTTCCTGGTGGAAGGCGCAATGACCGGCACGGCCGCTGTCGCACTTGGTGCATTCCTTTTGGAACAGTTGGATGAAGCCAAAGGTTTGTTCCTTGGTCGCGTATTGCTGGCTTTGATCCTGTCGGTTTTGCTGCTGGAATGGGCCGATTACTCAACTGTGCTCTACTCCGGTATTCCCGCAAAAGCAGAAGCCGTGAACACCATTTTGTTTGGGCCTTTCTGGTGGGTATTCTGGTTGATTCATCTGGCATTGGGGATGTTTATTCCACTGCTGCTCATTGCCTTCCGGCCAAACAGCCGATTGTTTATGGCATTGGGCGCGGCGTTGAACCTGGGCACGGCCGTTTCCACCAAACTCAACCTCATCATTCCGGCCCTTACCCAGGCAGAACTCGAAGGTTTGGAACACGCCTTCACCGGCCCCGGCCTCACCTTCAACTACTTCCCCACCATTCCTGAATGGGCGCTGTTCATCTGGATCGGCTCCCTGGCTGTCCTCCTCTTCCTGGGCGGCAGCGTCCTCGTTCCTCGCTTCTTACAAAAGGAGGCAAAGTAACATGACAACAAAAACAACTCAACCCGAAGGCTGCGGACTCAGCCGACGCGACTTTCTTAAATATTCAGCGGCAATCAGCGGTGGTGCAGCCCTCGTCGGCTCCCTGCCCCGTGTACAGAAAATTCTGGCACAAAACGAATCATACGATCCCTATCGTTTGAGCAACCCGGAAAACGTCCTGTACAGCATCTGTCTGAACTGCCACAACGCCTGCACCATCAAAGCCAAAATCCAGGACGGCGTGCTGGTGAAAATTGACGGGAACCCGTACAGCCCACAAAACATGCTGGTACACATTCCCGAAGACACCCCTCTGGCGGAAGGAGCAAAAGTAGATGCACCAGTCTGCCCCAAAGGTCAGGCAGGCGTGCAAGTGGCCTACGACCCATACCGGCTCCACAAAGTACTCAAGCGTGCCGGTAAGCGCGGTGAAAACAAGTGGGAAACCATCGACTTTAACCAGGCCATTGACGAAATCGTCAACGGCGGCGACTTGTTCGGCGAAGGACAGGTGGATGGTCTGAAAGACATCTACAAACTGCGTGACCCTGAACTTTCCAAAGAGTTGGCCGCCGACTCAGCCGCTGTGGCTGCTGGCGACATGACGTTGGACGAGTTCAAGAGCAAACATGCTGACCATCTGGACTTGCTGATTGACCCGGATCATCCCGACCTGGGACCGGTAAACAACCAGTTTGTCTTCCTGGGTGGGCGTATTGAACACGGCCGTAAAGAACTGTCCAAACGGTTCACCTACGACGGCTTTGGCTCCACCAACTTCTACCTGCACACCACCATCTGCGAGCAAAGCCATCACATCGCCTACAAGATGGCAACGGGCAAAACTCACATGAAGGCAGACACGATGAACAGCGAGTTCATCATCTACTTCGGCACCAGCCCGTTTGAAGCCAACTTTGGCCCCACCAACATGGTTCCCAAAATCACAACCGGCATGGTGGAAAATGGCCTCAAAATCGCCGTCGTCGATCCCCGTCTGAGCAAGACTGCGGCCAAAGCATGGAAATGGCTGGCCCCCAAACCGGGCAGCGATGCCGCCATTGCTCTGGGCATGATTCGGTGGATTTTGGAAAATGAACGGTACGATGCCACCTTCCTGGCTGCACCGAACAAAGCCGTTGCCAACGCCAACAACGAAACCAGCTTCACAGACGCCACCCATCTGGTACGGCAGGACTCCCTCACCTTCCTCAAGCCGGAAGATGCCGGGTTAGAAGTACCAACTGATGACAATGGCGATCCCATTTCCAGCCGCGTCGTGATGATTGAAGGCGCACCAGCCCTCAGCGCCACGGCCGAAACTGTAGCCGACCTGTTTGTAGATACGGAAGTCAACGGCATCGCTGTCAAATCTGTAATGCAAATGCTGCTGGAACGGGCACAGGAAATGACGCTGGACGAATATGCTGAATTTGCCGGCATCCGCGTCCGTGACATTGTGGAACTGGCAGATGAATTCACCAGCCACGGCAAAAAAGCAATCGCCGACATGTATCGTGGCCCGGTACAGCACACCAACGGGTACTACAACGGCCAGGCCATCATCACACTGAACGCGCTCATCGGCAATGTTGACTGGAAGGGCGGTCTGACAACCGGTGGCAGCCACTGGCATGAAGATGGCTCCAAAGGTGGGCCATTCCCCAAGTCCGACCTGATTTCTGCACCTGGCGGCCTGAAGAAATTCGGCATTCATGTCAACCGCGAAGGGGCAACTTACGAGAAAAGCACGCTGTTTGACGGCTATCCGGCGAAACGGCCGTGGTACCCCTTCACTGGTGAACTGTACCAAAACGTCATCCCCAGTGCCGCAGCCGGCTATCCTTACTTCATCAAGGCACTGTTCATCCAGAAAGGCACGCCGATTCTGGCTTCACCTGCCGGGCATGTCCAAATTGAGATGCTGCGCGATCCCAAGAAGATTCCGTTGGTCATTGCCTGTGATGTGGTTGTGGGTGAAACCTCCATGTATGCCGACTACATCATCCCTGACATCACCTATCTGGAGCGTTGGGGCATCTCCCACACCTCCCCGGATGTCGTTACCAAGATGTCGAAGGTACGCCAGCCGCTCATTGCTCCGCTCACAGAAACAGTGACGGTAGATGGCGAAGAAATGCCCATCAGTTTGGAAGCATTCCTCATTGCTGTGGGCAAAAAGCTGGGTCTGGCCGGATTCGGCAAAAATGGCTTAGGCGAAGGCTGGGATTTCAACCGGATGGAAGATTATTTCCTGGCGATGTGCACCAACCTCGCTTATGGCGACAAAGATGATGGCTCTGAAATGCTGCCGGAAGCAGATGATGAAGAAATGCGCATCTTCCGTGAAGCCCATGCCCACCTGCCCAAGTCGGTCTTCGACGAAGAGAAGTGGAAGAAGGCAGTTCCTGCCGATATGTGGCGGCGTGTGGTGTACCTCATCAACCGCGGCGGTCGCTTTGAAGCAGCCGATGCCGCTTACAAAGGTGACAAGATGCACCATCAATGGAAAGGGCAGTGGAACCTGTACGTTGAAAAAGTAGCCAAAGGCAAGAATTCGATGAATGGCGAAAACTTCAGCGGTCTGCCCAAGGTGGAACCGGTGCTGGATGCGGCCGGTAATGAAGTGAAGGACGACGGCTATGACCTGAAGCTGATCACCTACAAAGAGGTGACCGGCGGCCAATCCCGGACGCATGGCGCTTACTGGACAACGGCCGTTCTCCCTGAAAACTTCATCGCCATCAACTCCGTTGACGCCCGCCGCCTTGGTCTGAAAACCGGCGACAAGGTTCGCATTGTTGGCCCCACCCTCACTGGCGCGTTTGACCTCGGCGACGGCCGTTCCTACGACACCGTCGGCAAAGTCAGAGTCATGGAAGGCATTCGCCCCGGCGTTGTAGCCGCCTCCTGGAGCTACGGCCACTGGGCTTACGGTTCCAACGACATCGTCGTGGATGGCCAGACAATCAAAGGCGACCCGCGTCGTTCCAGTGGTGTGGTTCCCAACCCCGCCTTCCGCCTCGACCCGGTTGTCGGTGATGTCTGCCTCACCGACCCCATTGGTGGTAGTGCCAGCTTCTATGACACAATGGTCAAACTGGAGAAAATTTAATCATTCAGCCATGATTGGCTTTACGCTTACGCATAGGCCAATCTGGTAAATTTAGAAGGGAGGCCAAAGGGCGCTTTGGTCTCCCTTTTCATTCCCGACGATTTGTAACTGGGGGGTTCTTTATTCGTCTAACAACAAACTGTATGTTGTGAAAAAAGGAGCTAATCATGTTGAAGAAAGTAAGTTTTGTTGTGATTGTGCTGGCTTTATTGGCCGCCGGTTTTTTTGTCATCAATCAAGGGAATCAGGTACAGGAAACGGCCGCATCCCCCGCTGTCGCCGCCCTACCTACACCGGATACGGCCGTTTACTGGGACACTGTTCACGAAGCAGAGGCTGCATATGAAGACGGCCGTTTCGCCGAAGCCATGACCTATGCCCAGCAGGCGGCCGCCATTGACCCAACCAACCCCGCCGCCTGGGACGTGTACCGGCAGGCAGCCGTGGCCCAGGCTGGCGACGACTACTTGAGCGGCCTGCCCGCCAGCCGTTACCGCATCAACACCGAGCATTTCCTGGCCGACAAAGCCAACGGCATAAACTACTTCATCATTGACGTACGCGAACCTGACGAATACGCCGCCGGTCATATCGAAGGCGCAGTGAACATTCCCTTACACGACGTCGGTCAAAACCTTGATTTGCTGCCTGACGGCAAATCAACACCAATTCTGGTATACTGCCATACGCAAAAGCGGGCGACGCATGCCCTGGTGGTACTGCGAGAATTGGGGTACACCAATGTCTGGAACCTGGAGGGTGGCATCAAAGCGTATGATGAGTGGACGGCCGTTAACCCCATGCCCACACCCGGCCCCACAGCCACACCCGAACCGGAACCGCCAAGCTGTTAAAAAATGTAATTGGGTAATTGGGTAATTACCCAGTTACCCAATTACCAATTACTCTGCCTTATGAAACTTCTCCTCGCCTTCACCCCTTTCCATACCCC
>CAZRIB010000127.1:0-8350 GCA_964600035.1 uncultured Ardenticatenaceae bacterium
TATCTGTTCGGTAATGTCTCGGACGGTTGCAATAAAGTGCCTGCCATCAGCAAGGGTCATTTCGCTGACCAAAATGTCTATGGGGAAGATTGTGCCGTCTTTTTGTTTACCGAATGAGCGGTTTTGAATGTGTTTGATGTTGGATTTGCTGGAGCGGATGTTGAGGTGGGCTGTGGAAACGGCCGTTACCTTTGTCAGCTCATCTGGTTCAGAAATTAATAAAGAGATCGGCTTCCCGATTAATTCTTCATCCGCATACCCAAAAATTTCTTCTGCCGCAGGATTCAATGTCTCAATACAGCCCTCTTCATCAAAAGTAATAATGGCATCACCCACATTTTCCATAACAGCTTCCAGCCAGATATGGCTTAACCGTTTTTCCGCCTCAACCGAGTCGGGCTGCGAAAAAACGGCCCCATCCAGGTGGGCCATTAACATTTGCCACTGTTTGGCATTGGGCGGCTGATTGGGTGACAAACCATACTCTTTGAGGAGGTCTGTGAAATTTCGAAAAGGAGACATTGGTTTTAATTCTTTGGTGATTGGCTTAGCTATATTTCGCTAAAACTTTGCGTACTTGTTCAAATTCAGCAATTAAACGAGGCCAAAGTTTACGGGCTTCATCCAGATTGTTTTGGCGTGCAGCCATCATCACCGCCGCGCTTATTTGAGAAAGAACTTGCAAACCCATATTTGCGCTGCTGCCTTTTAGGGTATGGCAAACTTTATCGGCTGTGGTTGTGTCGCCTTCTTTTAGGGCTTTGTAAATTTCTTTTAGATTGCTTTTTGCATCTTCCACAAACAGCGGGGCTAGCTCAGCAACCATATCTGCTGCCATGTCGCCTACCATTTGCTGCAAATTTTCCAACATTGTTGCTTCGATGTCGGCAGGTGTTGAGGGTACGGCCGTATCAATAGATGATGTCATTTTTCAACTCCAATTAAAAATTTTCAAATCAAGCACGCAGTTACAAAATTGACAACAAAGAACGCACGCGTAAACCGCCGCTCTTTTCCTTACCTTTCATCCGGTTTGCCACCCGATGCCAGGCCACACTTGGTGAAGCAGGCGGAATTTCCTGGTGAGACTCTTTGCTAATACGGAAAGCGAAATCTTCAATTAATCCAGACACTTCATCATCTGGATGGCTTTCCAAAAGTGGCACCCCCTGGTTGATAGCATTCACAAAATGGGTGGGTGCAAATGGCAGAACCAAAGAAACAGGATGGTGCAAAGCTGCTTCGATTTTCTTTTGCGCAACGCCCCCCTTGGCAAATGTCCAGTTCACCACAACTTTAATTTTGTCTTCCGGATACCCCAGTTTGGAATAAGTATCCAAAGCAAGCGCAGCAGATCGGATGGAAGCCATTTCAGGAGCCATTAGCAAAACAATGACATCTGCCGAATCCAAAACATCCAGACTGATGTCGCTGAAATCATGCGCCAGGTCTGCCACCATGTAGCCATAGCGCGGTCTCAACACTTTCATGCCAGCCAGCACCAAATCATTGGATACCTGCTCCGCTTCCATCGGGTTGGCTGGCGAAGCAATATAGTGGAGAAAATCAGTGTGTTGGGTAACAATGCCCCGCATTGAGCTGGCATCAATGTCTTCTAACTGGAATGATTTCAAATCAGCCCATGTTCGTTTCAAAGGCCGGTTGAGCATTAATGAAACTTGCCCGGAAATCATGGCCATGTCCATAAGAAGGGTGGGGACTTGCCAGATGGTGGAAAAGGCATAAGCCAGATTGGTTGCTAATGAAGTAGAGCCAATGCCCCCGCGCAAGGTGTGAACGGCAACTAAATGAGCGGATTGTGATTGTGTTTCTACAAAGCCGGATGCTTTTTTGATGGCTTCTGTCCGGCGCAGAAGGGCTGTCAGCCGGGCGGCCAGCTCTGCTGATTCAAATGGCTTGCTTAGATAGTCGTCGGCACCGGCTTCAAAGGCGGCCAGTTTGTCCTCCAGTTCTTGCTCGCCGGTGAGAACCAGGATGGGGATGTGGGCCAAAGAGGGATCTCGCCTTAAGCGGCGGGTTACTTCAAAGCCGTCAATGCCGGGCATCATTTTGTCTGTGACGACAACGTCCGGCATTTCTGATTTAACCAGTTTTAACCCGGCCTCACCGCTGTTGGCTGTAATGACCTCGTAGTTGAGGCGTTTTAGGGAGGCTTCGATGACTCGTAAGGTAATGCGATCGTCGTCAATAACCAGCACTCGGGGCATTTTTAATTCTCCATTTTGGTTGACACGGCCGTTTCCGGTAACGGCCGTGTCAGGCCAGCACTGTTCACCCAATTTGCCACACTTTGCGGCCACACATCCAGTTCACGACTAATTGCGCGCAGACTCCACCCTTCCTCATACAAGCGAACCGCCTTTTTCTTCACCCATTCCGGATATCCAATAGGGCGAGGCTTTGGCGTGTAAACCTTTCGGCAGACCTTGCACAAATACCGCTGGCTGCCTGACGGGTTCTTTCCTGCCTTGACTTGTTGTTTCGTGTGGCCGCAGTTTGGACATTTCATCATATGAGCATTGTATGTATCGTTTCACCTTTGGACACTCCCGCAAAAGTACCAAACCACAAAAAACAACGAAAAATTCACTCCCTCTTGAGTACTAAGCGATGGCATAGTGAGCATTCGCCCATAAAGTTTGAGAAGAAAGAAGGACGGTTTTATAATCTTCAGCCAGCAACGGAGGAAAATTAAATGGCCTTTCATTCAGCAGGTATCAAAATTGGACACGCAACCCTGGAGAAATATCACACCGGCTGCACAGTATTTTTATGCCCACCCGGAACTGTGGGCAGTGTGGATGTGCGTGGACCGGCACCCGGCAGCCGGGAATCGGCATTGTTGCAGTTGGATAAACCAATCAGCTACTTAAATGCAGTTGTGCTGACAGGGGGGAGTGCGTTTGGGCTGGCGGCCGCAGATGGTGTGATGCGCTACTGTGCCGAACACAACATTGGACACCAAACACCTGTGCGTCCCATTCCCATTGTGCCCGCGGCTGTGGTTTATGATTTGTTTATGGGCGACGGCCGTCATTTGCCTGATGCCGATTTGGGTTATGCTGCGGCTGTGGCCGCCGCTGAAAACAACGATGCCCAAGGCAATATTGGTGCTGGAGCGGGCGTGTCTGTTGGTAAATGGGCTGGATTTGAGAATGCCATGAAGAGCGGCTTTGGTGTGGCCAGTTTTGAAAAAGACGGGTTGGTGGTGATGGCAACGGCCGTTACCAATGCCGTCGGCGATGTTGTCAACAAGGATGGGACAGTATTGGCTGGCGCACGCAGCAGCACAGGCTGGATGGCAGATGAAGACCCTTTTCGCCAATTTCCTGCCCGGCCCCCAGTGCAAATGACCAACACAACATTAGTCGTGGTGGGAACAAACGCCCGCCTAACCAAAATTGAAGCCAACCGGCTTGCCCAGCGCGCCCACGACGGCATGGCAATTGCCATTCGCCCGGTACATACAACCCATGACGGCGACACAGCTTTTGCCCTGGCTACAGGCCAGATAGATGCAGGGTTTGATGTCGTTGCCAACATCGCCGTAGAGATGGTATCGGAAGCAATTCGGAACAGTGTGCGTTACGCCAAAACTGTTGGCGCATGGCCTGGTTTGGCTGGAGAAGCATGATGAATTTTCCTGAATTTCCACCTGTCCCACGCAAGCAGGTCTCTGCATTGGGCGTAAATACCAACTACTACGAATCAGGTCAGCCGGACGGCCGTCCTGTCATTATGCTGCATGGCATGTCCACTTCGGCAGACAGTTTTCGGGAGGCCATGCATTTGCTGGGTAAGGAAAATTGGGTGATTGCGCCTGATATTCCCGGCTTTGGCTACAGCGGCGATATTGAGCCATATACCATTGCCCATCTGGTTGAATGGCTGGCTGGCTTTGTGGCGGCTTTGGCACTGCCTCCGGCGGCACTGGTTGGTCATTCATTTGGTGGCGTTTTGGCGGCTGCCTTTGCTGCCTCTTATCCAGAAGATGTCACCCGGCTGCTTTTGGTTGCGCCTGCACTGTTTAGTGCCGAGAGCTACCCGACTTTGCTGAAGAAGGTGGGTGTTTCGATGGGGTTGATTGATTTGGGTTCGGCCGTTTCGCAGTCGCGAATTTGGGTAAAGCGGCAAATTAAAACGCCATTTTTTAACCCTGATACGCTGCCGGACTCGCTTTGGGAGCGGCGGCTGCGTGACTATGAGTTGGCACGGGCTTCGGCTAATGTGTTGAAGGCGACGGCGTTTTTTGAATTACGGCCGTATCTGGCAAAACTGCACCATCCCATCACCCTGGTATGGGGTGAAAATGACGGCGTTGTGCCTGTTCGTGATGGCGAGATGTTAAAACAGTTACTGCCCCACGCTGAGCTGCACCGTTTTCCTCAATGTGGCCACGCCCCCATGCTGGAACATCCATACAAATTTCACGCTGTTGCCTCCCAATTTTTGGCTGTTGAATAGTGAGTCTACCGAAAAAATCGCAAAGCGCGCAAAGAAACACCAGGGAAAAAATTCGTGTAATTCGTGGCAAAAATTGGATTTACTGAGATTTGTTAATTTTTCCAGGACGCGGATTCATACAAATAAACACGGAAAAGTCAGCTAGTACTCAGTCAAGTGTTCTTTGATAGATACAAAGATTGGTTCAATCTCCGAGATTGAACCAATCTAATCCCTCATTTCACATGTGACTGAGTACTAAAAATCCGTGTCATCCGCGTTTATCTGTGTCCTACATCAGGAGATATTATGAATAATCAACGTGTGATTTCGGTATTTGGTAGTTCTGCACCGCAGCCGGGAACGCCAGTTTACAAAATGGCTTACCGGGTTGGCCGTTTGCTGGCGGAAGCTGGCTTTGCTGTGGCGACCGGCGGCTATAGTGGCACGATGACGGCCGTTTCTCAAGGAGCAGCTGAAGCAGGGGGGCACGTCATTGGCGTGACATCCGCCCAAATTGAGCAGTTTCGTCCCTTGGGGCCAAACCAGTGGGTGAAAGAAGAAATTAAGTACCAGACGCTGCGGGACAGGTTGATTCATCTGGTCACACAAAATGACGGCATGATTGTGCTGCCCGGCGGCATTGGCACCCTTTCTGAAATGACATTGGCCTGGAGTTTTTTGCAGGTAGGGGAAATTTCTGCCAGGCCGTTTGCACTGCTGGGGCCAAAGTGGAAAGCGGCATTGGATGCGTTCTATGATGCGGAGTTTATCCGGCCAACTCATTTAGATATGCTTTACTTTGCCGATTCACCGGAAACGGCCGTTGCCCACATCACCCAATATTATGGATAACATCATCTTCCTTAAACTTGGCGGCTCTCTCATCACAGACAAAGCAGGCATTGAGGCGGCTCGTGACGATGTAATTTTGCGTATAGCCAACGGGATAGCCCAAGCCAGAAAAAAACAACCAGACACCCCCCTTGTCATTGGGCATGGTGGAGGGTCGTTTGGGCATGTTGTGGCCGCCAGGTACAACACCAGAGCAGGAGTCTCCACACCGGAAGAATGGCTGGGTTTTGCAGAAGTGCATGCCGCAATGTCCCGATTGAACCAAATTGTTGTGGAGACGTTGTTGGGGGCAGGGGTGCCGGTTGTTACTTTCCCGCCTGCTGTGTTGGGGTATGCCGGAAACGGCCGTGTTACATCTATGCCTGTAGACAATATCCGCCGCGCCCTGGCAGCCGGGCTTGTGCCTGTTTTGCATGGTGATGTCGCTTTTGACAGCGAACTTGGCGGCACAATTATTTCTACAGAAGAGGTGATGGTGGGGTTGATGGCGCAGCTTCCTATTAAAAGGGTGCTGCTGGCTGGTGAAGTGGCGGGTGTGCTAGATGCCAGCGGCCAACTTGTAGACACAATTACGCCGCAAAATTTTTCTCAAATTGCGCCTGTGCTGGGCGGTTCGCGGGGGACGGATGTAACGGGTGGAATGGCTAGCAAGGTGGCGGAAATGGTGGCGTTGGTGGAAAAGTACCCCGGCTTGACTGTGCAAATATTGTCTGGTTTGGTAAACGGCCGTATCCAAAAAGCCCTTATAGGCGAGCAAACAATTACATGCACAACCATCACCGCCGGGTAAGCTGCCAACTGGCAACCATTCTCTTGGGCGGTATAATCCCACCCGGCAATTAACCAAATCAGCCCATCAGGGCATAACTATTATTAATGAAGGAGCAAAAAACGAATGTCAGAACGTAAAAAAGTGCGCGTAGCCATAATTGGTATTGGAAACTGCGCCTGTTCACTTGTTCAAGGTGTGCAATATTACAAAAACGCAGCAGACGATGAAGAAATCCCCGGCCTCATGCACGCCACAGTTGGTGGCTATCATGTGCGGGATATTGAATTTTCTGCTGCATTTGATGTGGTAGAAGGCAAAGTCGGCAAAGATTTAAGCGAAGCTATTTGGGCCGCCCCAAACAACACCATCAAATTTGCCGATGTCCCCCACTTAAATGTCCCTGTGTATCGTGGCATGACCCATGACGGACTGGGTAAATATGTTAGCCAGGTTGTGAAAAAAGCCGAAGGCCCCACAGACAACATCGTGAAAATATTGAAAGACACGGGTACAGATGTGGTTGTCAATTTCATGCCGGTTGGTTCTGAAATGGCAACCAAATGGTATGTGGAGCAAGTGCTGGAAGCAGGCTGTGCGTTTGTGAATGGCATCCCGGTGTTTATCGCCAGTTCACCTTACTGGAGCAAGCGTTTTGAAGAACGGGGTTTGCCAATTGTGGGGGATGACATTAAAAGCCAGGTTGGGGCAACCATTACCCACCGGGTTTTGACGAACTTGTTCAAAGATCGCGGTATTCACCTGGATCGCACTTACCAGTTGAATTTTGGCGGTAACATGGACTTTTACAACATGCTTGAGCGGGAACGGCTGGAATCCAAGAAAATTTCCAAGACGAATGCTGTTACCAGCCAGCTCCCGTATGATCTGGGTGCAGAAAATGTGCATGTTGGTCCAAGTGACTATGTGCCGTGGTTGACAGACCGGAAATGGTGTCATATCCGCATGGAAGGGCGGGCATTTGGCAATGTGCCGTTGAACCTGGAATTGAAACTGGAAGTGTGGGATTCGCCTAACTCCGCCGGGGTGATGATTGATGCGGTTCGCACTGCCAAGCTGGCGCTTGACCGGGGAATTGGCGGGCCATTGATTGCGCCGTCTTCCTATTTTATGAAGTCGCCGCCAACTCAATTTACAGATGATGTCGCCCGGCAAAAAGTTGAAGAATTTATTGCCGGCAAATAATGCTGATTTTACAGCAGGTAACAGGTTGTTATGTAGAGGCTGGTCTTTGACTGGCCTCTATTTGTAAATATTGGTCACGATGTTTTTTCCGGTTCGTACACATGGTAGCCAAGAATGTGCTGGCTGTTGATTGCGAGCATAGGGATGTGGCGTGTGGGGGTGTGGGTTAACGGCCGTATCGGGTACACGGCCGCTTCTGAAACAGTCAAAAAATCTCGTGTTTCATCCAATAGATCGTTTTCATTTGCATCTGGATTAACATGAAAACAACCGCGAATGACGACATTTTCTGTGTAAATGGTGATGGGGCGGTTTGAATGTAAATATTGCACTTTTTCTAAATCGCTACTTTCTTGCAGTGCAATATAAGTAATCATGTGGCGGTTCAGGTTCATTCCAGTTTGCTTGAGTGTTTTGATGCGGTAATCTGGAAAGATTGAATTCATTTTTGTATCGTTGAAATGAAATGAGAGATAACGCGGGTCGTTTAGATAAATAAAAAAGCTGCCGCGTGGCTGGAATTTTGCCTGTAACAAAAAGGGTGGGGCGAGTACTTCAACATTAAATACGGGTAAGTTCAGGTCCATGACAATCCTCGATATTGCTTGAAGAAATATAATGCATTGTAGAGAGGATACGGCCGTCTGGCAACAGCATTCATAACAAAAAGAGACGGCCGTTTCTATTAAGCCGTCTCTTTATTTTCTGCCTCAAAATTTTCTTCTAAATTCTAATCAATAATCACACTCACCTCAAACGCAGCCAACCCCTTGCGACCTTCTCCGGGTGTGTATTCTACGCGCTGCCCTTCTTCTAACGAACGATAGCCGGTTCCTTTTATACCCTTGTAGTGTACAAAAATGTCTCCGCCACTATCACGGGTAATAAAACCATACCCTTTTTCGTTGTTAAACCATTTCACTGTACCGGTTTCACGTTCTTCTGCCATTGCAAATGCCTCCTAAAACATAAAGCGGATGAAGAAATGGCAGAGGAATCGGGACGAGCTGGTGGATGAAAACCGTTGGCATGTCAAAGATTTCACTGCCACTGGAG
>CAZRIB010000127.1:8450-9688 GCA_964600035.1 uncultured Ardenticatenaceae bacterium
TGTACAGAAACAACGTTCCCGAAGTTGTTAACCGCTAATATCCATTCTGAACCGATCTGGAAACGGGTGAAGTCGTCGGCGTTGGCTGGTGTGTAAGTGTAGGTACGGCCGTCTCCCCTAAACACCACCACATATTCCTCATTGCGTTCCCCTTCACGCTGCTGGCCGGTCAAATTCAACGTTGGCCAGGCCACATTCAAATCATTTCCAGAGACAGAAACAGAATCGACGACACCCCAGGCCATGGTGCTGTATTCGCACCGATCGGCGTAAACTTCATAGACGCAATCCTGCACGATTTCACCCACACCTGTTCCTGTGTCAACTGTATATGGCGTGCCACACACTTCATTACTGTTGGGAACAGGCTCTTGTTGAACATCATACAAAGATTCCCGGCAAGATAATATCTCTGCATCTGCCGGTATATTTTCGCGCCAATCCTCACGGGTAACGGGAACCAATGCTTCAATCGCAACTGTTCTTTGCCATTGGACAGAATCCACTGTGCCAACAATGTCTTCTGTTTGTGTGGTCATAAAAATAAAAAAGCCACACAGCCCTAAAATGGCAGCAACAATGATGATACCTGCCCAGCGAGGCAGGCTTTTCCTGGATGCTGTGGCGGCTTGGGCTGTGGCAGCTTGGGCTGGGGTTTGTGTTTCTGGCTTGTTGAGGATGGCGTTGCAGTTTTGGCAGCGGCGGGCAGATGGCGGGTTGGCTGTACCGCAGGCTTCGCAGATGAGTTGGTCAATAACGGCCGTTTCCTGATGCGCCCCCAAAACTTTTCCACTTTCCCTTTGCACAGCTTCACTCAAATCTGCCAGACAATTTTGACACTGCTTTGCGCCAGCCGGATTCCGGGCATTGCAATAGGGACAATGAATATCTGGCCCAGCCGCAGCCACGGCCGCCAATTCTTCATCTTGCAGCGCTTTCTCCTCTAGCGGCTGCTCAAACTGCACATCAACCGGTTGTGGCGCACCGCAGCTTTCGCACTTTTCGGCTCTGCCAGGGTTGCGGCTGCCACATGCCGGACAGCGCCATTCCAGTTCTGTATACCCAACGATTTTTTTTGCCATAAGTCCTAATCCTGTCTTTTCTTTGGTACCTTTTCAATGAGGCCTTTAATTTTGACACGAATGGCACAAATGACACGAATCAAAACCATTTCATTCGTGTCATTCGTGAAATTCGTGGCGGAATCATTTCTGGCTTATGCAGGTTAGGCAGATGCG
>CAZRIB010000128.1:0-6148 GCA_964600035.1 uncultured Ardenticatenaceae bacterium
ATTTGTTATGGGCTGGGAATTGTGTCCACATCGGCGGCACAGCGAAAACCAGCACCTGCCCAATGTGTTGCTTCGTCTTCGGTTAATTTTAAGGGGAAAAACAGGGGGGATTCTACGGCCGTATACACAAAAATTTCGTCCTTGTCAGAAGCCCAACTGCCACCGCGCAAAAATTGTGTCGCATCATCGTCATCAATTTTCACTTCCCCATCATCATCAACCGGCAGCACCCATTCCGCCACATTCCCCGACATGGCATACACCCCAAAAGGACTCACGCCATCGGGCAAGGCATCTACTGAAAACATCGGGCCTGCCTTGCTAAATTCTTGCAAACGCTGTCCAAATGCAGCCAGACTGATTGCAGGGCTGTCATCTCCCCAGGGATACGGCCGTCCATCCAACCCACGCGCTGCATATTCCCACTCTGCTGCCGTGGGCAAACGCCCACCCTCATGTGCCCAGGCACAATAATCATTCGCGCCCGCCCAGGTTACCCAATTGATTGGGTAATTAGCAAATCCGGCAGAAGCTTCATAAATACCTAAATTATTGAGCAAAAAAGTGTACTGCGTTTCATATTTTGTCAGCACACAATAACTGCCATCACCACAATTTTCGCGGTAACCGCCAATGCTGTTCAAAAAATCGGCATACTGCTGCACAGTCACTTCAAATTGATCAATATAAAATGAGTCTACCTTCGCCTTTACACCGGAACGTTCATCTTCACCCATTACAAACGTATCGCCGGTAATGAAGAGCATGGTCATGGAATCTTTGGGGCGTACATAACTGTTGGCGGCGGCGGCCAATCCATACTGTTTCATCCGCTCTTCAACGGTTAGCTGGGGTGTTTCTACGCTGGAGGGGCCTTCTACCGAAACGGCCGTTGCCGTTGCCACCTGCGCCTCTACCGTCATCCTCTGCACCGTTGCCGTCGCCTGAAACGCTTCATCAGTCGCAATGGCATCAGTCGTTGCCCGCTGGCTCACCTGCTCCTGACTAATGGCGTATTCGGCCGTTGCCGTCGTCTGCGCCACCTCACGCGTAGCCGCCTCACTGGTAGACGTAATCATCACAATCGTTGCTTCCTGCGCCTGGGTATCAATTGTGGCCTGTGCCTGCCGGGCTTCTACCGTACTGGTGCTTGCCAAAGCCCGCGACGTGGCCTCCGCAGACAACTTTTCATTCTCTTCTTCCAACAAACGAATAGCCGCTGCATCCGCCGCCTCACGCAAAGATGCGATATTGGCAAACAATACCAGGGCTACCACCAACCCAATGACCGCCATAACCAATGCCGCCGCCAAATACGCCAGACGGCGTCTTGCCTTCTCTTTTTCCGCTGCCAACTGCCGCGCCTGTTCCAATTCACGTTGGCGCTGTTCTTCCTCTTTGCGTGCCAGAGCTTCTTCTGCCGCCACAGAAGCCGTCACAAAAGCCGCTTCTACTTCATTCAAATCATCATACAAACGGGCTTCGCGCAGCACTTCACCCCGAATCAACATTTCCGGATCACGGCCGCGTTGATCCCACTCTGCTGCCAAATTTGCCAACCGGTAACGCTGACGCAAACGGCCACGTTCGTCATTTAGCCAGTCAACCAACCGCGGCCAGTTGCGCACCAGTGCCTCATGCGCCACTTCTATCTGGTCATCATCATCAGATGTGCCTTTGGTTAAATGTATCAGGTTAGCATCAACCAATTTTTGCAGGACACGGTCAACCCGGTCTTTGGCTTCTCCACTGCGATAAAGGGCTTTGCGGGGGACACGGTTTCGCGTCACTTCCAGTCCGGCGCTGGGGCGCACAACACGCAAAAAGATGCGCTTGGCCGTTTCTTTTTCTTCGGGAATCAGCGCGTCGTACACTTCATCGGCCGTATTGGCCAATGCCTGCATCACAGAGCCGACTTTGCGATAAGAGTTCCAGGTGATGCGGTTGTGTTCCCGGTTTTGCCACAGCTTTAACAGGGCAAATTGCAGCAGGGGCAAGGCGGCCGGTTCGCCCAAAATTTCACGTACAAGCTGGTCTACCAATCCTTCGTCAAATTTCAGACCAATGGCTTCTGCCGGGCCTTCAATGGCTTCTCTTAGTTCACCGGCTGCCATTGCTGTCACGCGTACCATGCCTTGTTCAAACAGCCGCTGGAGCAGTGGGTATTTGTTTAAGTAGCTCTCGTAATCTGTGCGCATGGTGACGATGACGCGGTGGGGATAGGTGCGTCCCTGAGCCAGGTTGATGATGTTGTCTATGAATGCCTGCCGTTCTTCCAGGTCATGGCACAAGGTGAATAGTTCTTCAAATTGGTCAATAACAAGGACAACGGTCTGCTGGCGGGCATCGGCTAATTCGGTTAGGTATTGCGGGTTTTTAGCCAGCCGGGTTGTGGTGTGCATAAACCAGTCATCGGCCGTTTCTTCTGGTGTTTGGAAGGCGCGGGCTAAACTGGTCAATGGCGCGGATCCCGGCACAATGGGGCCGACGGTACGCCATTGGTCGCTGCCTGGGATGCTGCCTTTTTGGAGGGCGGGCAGCAAGCCTGCCATGACGACGGATGATTTGCCTGAACCGGATGGGCCAACGACGGCGAGGAAGCGGGCTTCTTGTATTTTTTGCAGGAGTGTTTGTACAAGGCGGCTGCGGCCGAAGAATCGGTTTTTGTCGGTTATCTGGAAGGCTTCCAGACCGACATACGGCCGTTTCGATTCTGGAATTTCTGGCGCACGGGTAATGTCGAAGTCGGCCAAAAATGTGGGGTTCGGGTCTAGTCCTGCATGGAAAAGGTAATTTTCCCAGTAATCGAGCATACTTTGGGCGGCTTCCCGGTCGGCTTCCTTGTCCAGATATGCGCCTGCTTCTTGCCCGCGAAAGAGGAAATCCTGAACGGCCGTTAAAAACGTCAAAGAGTCGCCATCTTCCCGGCGCGCCTCCAGCAGCTCCCGATGCGCCTCGCGCATGGTTACCAGCGACAAAAAGGCTTGTGGCTCATCATGGGTTTTGTTGTTCATTGGCTCACTCATTTGAAACTCCTCAGGAGCAAATCAATTGTTTCTCCCACACGCTGCAAATCCCGGCACAACGCCAAAAGAGACGCATCGACACGACGAAAACGGCGATTGGCCTGGGTACGAAAGCGGCGATGAAATTTGCGTAACGCAGCCGATTCTCCCGTTGTTACAGCCTTGTCCAAATTAGATATTAGCTCCCGAAAACGGGCTGCCCATTCTTCCTTGCTGTCGCCCAATGTATCCAAAGAAGCGGCATGTAGTTCGTCCCAAATTAAATCCAGTTCGTCCAGCCCAACCCCTTCCAGGCGGCGCAGTTCATCATCAATGTACTGCCAGCCTTTATGTTCTCTGACCAGTCCTTTCACTTTTTCTTCTAACCCGTTGAGGGCTTGCACCCCGCCCTGCAGCTCTTCCAGCAGTTCGGTGGCTGTTCCCACGTTGGATTGCGAGATACGGCCGTAAATCTCTTGCAGCGCCTCTTGTAATGCAGCCAGCCGCAAAGAATCAGCCGCCGCAACCAACAATGTATTCAATCGGGTAGGCTGACGGCTCAACACTGCATACACCTGCCGCAGTCCCTTTTTCAACGCCTGATCATCCTCTTGTTCCACCGCATCACGAACAATCTTCTTGGCAGAATCCAGCCGTACCAGCCACCGTTCTCCTTCCTCGGCAAAATGCGAATGCTGGGCTAACTCAACCACATCCGTCAATTTGCCGCTCAATTCCGGCTCACTGGTAATAATCGTTTCCCAGGCTAATTCATCATCAGGCAATCGAGCTTGCTGCGTATTGATCAAAGCATAATGGTATTCCAATTCCTGAAACAAATCGTGGAGCAGCTTATACTCATTAAGGCGATCAATTTGACTGGAAGCAGTTTCAAAATCTGCCTGAAACTTGGCTACCGCTTCATTCACTTCTGGCGAGCGCATGAGCTTCATCAATGCCATCAGCCCTCTGCTCAGCATCATCGTCGTCTCGCCTGCGCCATCACCACTTTGGCGTCGGGGGCCGGGCAAATGCTCGCCTGCTTCTTCTTCCGGGGTTATATCCACAAAAATCGCTGACCAGTTGGCATTTGGCCGCTGCTTGCGCACCTCAATATACAGCACATTCAAGCGCTGCCGGCCTTCAAACTGCTGCACCAAATCCAACACCCGCTCAGAATGACGCTCACCAGCCAACTCATGGTAAGGCCAATTCAGGTCATGGCATAAAATTTTCAAATCGGCAGGGGAAAATGTATCGGTGATGATTTCCCGAAGAACAGCACTGTCTATTTTTTTACCTTCTGGTGGCAGAAAGTCGAGGGGATGAGGGGCCTCTGTCATGGTAGTTTCTTATTATAGGAGGCCAAAGGGGAAATGTAAACATAATCTTGCAAGATTGCAGCGTACCAGGGTTGGGGGCAAACGTAGTTAAAAAATCATGGCTGCTTTAATCTTCAATTATTAATCTTTGTTTTCGCAGGGCACTAAATTCTCCATTTTCCATTTTCAATTCTTGACTGCGCCTATTCCACAAAAATCTCTACACGCTCCCCTTCATCTTCTACTTCTATAATTTTGCCTTGTTTGCCAGAGCGAATTGCTTCAATAACTTGTTGGTACTCTGCTTCTTGACCAAGTTCTGGAACAAAACGAGCGCCCATTTTGATGCCAACATGAACCAAACCAATGGGAATGTTGACGTTGACCTTGTTACGGCCGCTTGCCAAATCTGTAACACGCACACGGAACCAACGAGGATTGCTGGATCCACGCAAAGGCTCAGGTTCCTGTCCTGATTTGTTTTTATCCAAAGCACGAAGCAGTTCTGCCCCTTCAGCCGCAGTAATTTTGCCTTCTTCGATCATTTTCAGAATTTGCATTCTTTCTTCTGTAGATGCCATTTTTTGCTCCTGTGTCCGATGGTTAAAGATGAATGGATGAAAGATTGATAATTAAAGCTGTTTCCGCATATGGGTTAATACTCTTCTGGGGAAAAAGTTTGCCCGTTCCAGCAGTTGGCTGGTCACCATGTCGTCGTCGGGATGGATAATTTGGATGTTGCGGCGCGGGAAGTATTTGAGACGGCGGGTCACTTTGGCCAGTAACGGCCGTTCCAATACCCCCTGCCACTCTGGATGCACCCGCACATTTGCCTGATGCATCCTTCCCCATTCGCTCCAAATGGAAGCCAACCCAATCAAATGACCTTTTCCATTAGCAATGACCCACGTTTCTTGAGAACGGCCGTTCATAAAATGACTAAACCGCCGCCATAACCCACTTTTATACACATCTTCCGGCAGCGGCTCCGGCCAATTTAACCGCTGTGGCACACTGGCCACATCCAGTTGAAACGCGGCCTGCCATTCATGCGGGTATAGTTCGCGTATTGGCGATGGCGGCACGGCCGTACCATCTACTGCCAGTTCCCGCACCCGGCTGACGGAGCTTTGCCATGTTGTCATGCTGCCCAAACTTTGGTAACCCAACATTTGGTACAAATAAACGGCCGGTAAATTGTCCTTGACAACCTGAAGCAAAATTTCACGGCCGTTTTTCTGACGCACATGCGCTTCCAACATCTCCATTAAGCCTCGGGCAATACCCCGGCGGCGGTAATGGGGATGCACAGCCACATTAACCACAATGTACCGGCCGGGGAGTTTGGTATCTAGCAATGTGGCATTTCCCACAATACGGCCGTTATCCTCCCAAACAAACCCTTGTGCCAACTTGGCCGCCATCGGGTTCAACCGCCACAAAAACCCCGGCGTCTGCGACTGCCCCAGACTGTCATGCAGCATACGCCTGTTCACAGCATCCATATTGTCGCCAAACACCAGCTCCAGCAGTGCCAAAACCTGGGCAACATCTTTAGCCATGTTAATGGGACGAGGCCCATTATGTGTAGATTCTCCTGTGGATGCTGTAATTGCCATCGCAAACCCCATTCAGGGCGGCAAAAAAGCCGCAAATTCTTCTGCAACCATTTTACCGCGAATACACCCTGTCTGGGAAATGGCAATTTTAAGCGTGTCAGTGTGTCAGCGTGTCAGCTTATTAGCTAACTGGCTGACCAGTATCCGTAACCCGAAGTCCGTATACCGTTTTCCGACGAAGTTACCAAAGGCAGCACGCACG
>CAZRIB010000128.1:6248-9602 GCA_964600035.1 uncultured Ardenticatenaceae bacterium
ACGGAACACGGAAACTTACTACCCCTCCAGCGCATCCAACAAAATTTTGGCCTCTTCCGGCGTAATGGTGCCGTTTTCAACCATCTTCAATATTTTCAACTGCTCCTCAGGCGAGGCCTTTGGTGCGCTTTCTTTAACAGGCGATACGGGCTTGGGCGGCATGGGTGGTGCGGGCGGCTGCGTCCGTCTGGCCTGCCGTTCTGCACGACGGCGGGCACGTTCGGCAGCCCGTTCTGCTTTGGCAGCAGCCTGTTCCGCCTTTTTGGTAATGCGCTCGGTAATGCGCGAAGCAAAGTCTGCCCCAAATTTTGACTCCAGCTCGGCGGTAATCTGGGCTACGTGTTGATTCAGTTCTGATGTGATGCGCTCGCCCAAACCGGCCAGGTCGAATGCCATTTCAAAGGTGGTGTCGTTTAGTGAATCCTCTGCCCACTCATCACTAACCAGTGCCATTTCTTTCAAGACGATACGGCCGTCTGCCTTGAGATGCAGCGTTGTCTTGCCATCACCCAATCGCCCCACAAGCACGCCTTCTTCTTCAGAGGTCGTTTCCAGGGGCAGGCGGTTGGCAATTTTGCTGCCGGAAGCCTCCAAATTCAGCGGCGCATCTAACGGCCAGCGCACAATAATGTCGCCGCCTGCTGTTAAATGGTGATCTGCCGCGGACAGGCCGCCGTATAAACGAATATCTCCCTCGGTACGCTTGACTATCAGCTCGCCGCCCATATTGCGTAAGGTGACATCCCGCTGCCCATTTTCTACCAACATATCGCCGGAGACGGTGCGCAGGCTGACATCGCCGGTGATGGTGTGGATGTGGACGCTGCCGTCTACGTTGCTCACGGACAGGTCGCCATGCTGGAGCGTAATTTCCACATCCTGGCAGTTGCGGATGGCGGCATCGCCGTGGATGGTATTTGCCTGGAAACGGCCGTTCAGGTTTTTGGCAGAAATGTCACTGTGTACGGTTTCCAGATGAACAGCCCCCACGCTGGAGAAAACAGCATCGCCATGAATTTCATGCAAATAAATCCCGCCCTGCACATGCTTCATCACCAGGTCGCCATGCACGGTTTGAATGGTCAAAGTGGCATTTTCAGGAACCATGAGGGCTAAACGGCCGTCGCTGGAAATCGTCCACGCCCCTTCCGCTTCATTTACCTCATAACTTTTGCCCTTCACCAGCAGCGTTGGGTCTGCCCAACTGCGTACGATTAAATCACCCCCACACTCCGTTATGTTAATTTGTGGCGATGTTCCTGTATTAAATTGTTGTTGGTTCATTTTGTATCCTTCAAAAAAATAATGTGTAACGAGTAATGATTGATGATTAAAGCCGCCTGCAAGCTGTCAAGCCCACACCCATTACCCACTATTCAAAAAACAACTGCACATGCTCATGGCTGGTCTCGTCTTTTACTTCCACCAGCATTCCCTGTTCCAAATCGTTCATCAGCCCGCCAATTTCATCCCAGTCCAGGTCATCCAGTTCGCGGCTAAAACGGCGGCCAATGCGTAAACCCAGGTTCAGCATTTTTACGGGGATGTTGACGGATACTTTGCTGCGTCCTGTGTCTAAATCGTTGACACGAATGCGGAACCAGGTGGGCTGACGGTCGTTCCCGGAAACGGCCGTTTGCTTCACAGGCTTCTGCACCGGCTCATCGATGTCAATTTCAATCTCTTCACCTGCTTTGCTGGCATCCAGCGCCAGCTCAACATCCACAGGCTCTTCTACCGGCTTGGAACTGCTTAACAACGCGGCTGCCTCAACGGCCGTAATCTTGCCATCTGCCAACAACTGCAACACATCACTTCTATCTACAGACATTTCACAAACCTCCAAATTTGTCAGTCACACTTAACTTTGCCCGGCTGGCCGCCTGGCTACATCCGAAAAACCCATATCGGCCAACACGGTAAACAACGGAGAAGGGTCTGCCATGCGCAGAGCACCAAACCACCACTCACCATTGTCACCCCGGAAAAAATACCCGCCATCAGAATGGCGGCCAGTAATCGGAATCAGCAGCTGCTTTGGCTCACCAGTCCGCGCCAACGAATTAAACACAACGGGCTTGTCATAATACAGCTCTACCACCAGAGAATCCGTTGCATAATCGTCCAACGTCTGTTTAGAGAGGCCAATGCTGATCAAATCCGTGTTATTCAACTCGCTCAAAGACAGTTCAGCCGCGTCAGCCAGGGCATCAAAATGGGCATGGCCGGGCAGATAGGTTGTGCGGCTGCCATGATCAACAATGACAATGCGATTCGGCCGTGTGTTAGCCGGTTTGGCAGAAAACCACAGCCAGTTGCCCGTGTTAAAAGCATTTACACCATAAATAAGGGCCACTCCCAAAAACACCATAAACAGGAACGGCTCTAAAATTTTAATTTTGTTTGGGTGAGACATTCTTTTCTCCTTGCGAGCAAGGCTTTCGTGCCGCTAGTACCCGTATTCCGTTATCCGTTCTCCGTGTGTGCTGCCTCTGGTAACCTCGTCGGGAAACGGCATACGGACTTCGGGTGACGTGTACTAGCCTTTGCCACGCAAAATTTGCAGCGCTTCTTCCGCAGATAAGTTACCGGCGCTCAACTCCGCCAGCACCTCGCGCCGCGTTTCTTCAGAAATAGGTTCGTCCAGGTCTGGCTCCCCTACTTCATACCCCATTGCTTCAATTACTTCTTTCAAGCGGGCACGCACCGCCGGGTAAGACATGCCCATTTCCTGCTCCACGCGGTTAATTTTGCCTTCGCAGCGCACAAACAGCTCAATAAATTGAAGCTGTTCGGCCGTTAACTGGTAAAGGCGGCCTAATGAAAAATGGCCTGAAACCGTCGTGTCGCAGTTGCGGCAGTGCAGGCTGGTAACGTACAGTGTGTCATGACAAATGGGACAACGGCCGATTACTGAATGCATTCGTTCTTTCTCCTGTTCAAAAATCTTTATTGGCCAATCAGGGTTTTGCAAAACCGTCTCGCAAAAATAGTATCTGTTCAGATGGAACACAGAGTTACACGAAGAATGCGCAAAGTTACACGGAGAACAAAGCGTTTTTCTCTTTTTTCTCAGCGAAACTCCGTGATTTCTCTGTGAATCTCTGTGTAACTGAACGCTTACGCAAAAATATAAATAATTTTACGATATTGTGAATTTTTTTAATTTCACGCTTGAATATTACAAATTTTTACACCTCATGTCAAGAATTTTTATAATTTCGAAAATTTTTTAATCATTTAGATCGATTGTTTAGCAAAAACAATTCGGCCAGCCTGCCAACTGGCTGATTACTCACAAAAAAAGCGCGCCATTTGCATGACGCGCTTTGTCTAAGGAGCAAGTAAATCAGA
>CAZRIB010000129.1:0-9537 GCA_964600035.1 uncultured Ardenticatenaceae bacterium
TGGCGGTAGATGTCGGCGTCTGCTGGCGGTATGCTGATGTAGTGATACATGAGGATGGGGACTTTGAGTGTCCAACTGTAGATGCCGTTTGGGGTGGGTAGGGCGGTTGGGATTTGGGGTGGGGTGATGGTGACGGGTACGGCCGTTGCTGTTGCTGTTGCCGTAGGTGTGGGTGGCTGGTGGGTGGCTGTGGCTGTGGGAACGGCCGTTTGGGTGGCTGTGGCCGTTGGCAGCGTGGTGGCGGTCGGCTGGGGAGATGGGGTTATTGAGGGCAGCGGCGCAGCCGTTGGCACAGCAGTCGGCATTGACGGGTCTGCCCCATTTGCTTCTGCTGCGGGCACAGGCTGCCCAGCCCCGGTAATGGCCAGCACAATGATGATAGCGATGATGGTGAGCAATAGGGCGCTGATATATCCTTTGGCGTTTGTGTGTGTCGTTTTGGTCATAACGGGATGAGGATAGCGAACGGCCGTACCTGCGTCAAGCAACCAGTCCACAACGATCATCCTGCTTTCATCCTACGAGAAAAGAAAGACGAAGAGAGTGAACCCACAGCACCCTTCATCCCGTCACCTTGCCACTTGTTAGGCAGGGAATCCGCCTTCTGTTATACTGCAACGCCAAATACTCGCACTGGGTCACGCACCTAACGAACAGGAAATACAACATTGAGTATAGAAGCAGAAGAAAAAGCCCTCATAGAACGCGCCAAAACAGACAAAGAAGCATTTGGCCAACTGTATGAGCGATATGTCGATCGCATCTACAACTACGTCTACTACCGCACCGGCAACGCCGCAGATGCCGAAGATTTAACAGCCCGCATCTTCATGCGTGCCATGAAACACATCCCCAATTTTCAAGACCAGGGCGTTCCCTTTTCAGCCTGGCTCTACCGCATTGCCCACAACCTGGTTGCTAACTTCCACCGCGACAGAAGCCGGCGCAAAATCATGTCTTTAGACGACATCGATCAATGGCATTTTGCCGATGAAAGCCCGGAACTTGCCACTCAATTATTGGAAGACAAAGAAATACTCTTGCGCGCCATTCGCCGTTTGCCAGCGGACAGGCAGGAGTTATTGATATTAAAGTTTGTCGAACGGCTGCCCAATGCTGAAATTGGCGAGATTATGGGACGGAGTGAGGGAGCCATTAAGTCGTTATACCATCGTACCCTGCTTGCACTTCGTGAAGAACTTACGGGTTCTTCCCTGTCTGCGGCTGCCCCACAATCCAGAACTCTGTTCCGCCGCCGAGTGCGTAACTAATTTTGTGCCACGTTGTTAATCTTCATAGCCGCTGTTTGCAATAAAAGTGGCTGTGCGTAAACAGGTAACAAGATGGCAGCCTGCCGGATTGAACCCAAAAGCCACCTGCATTCAAATTAAAACGAAAGAGGAGATAGAGAAATTATGCGCATTATTATGGATGATGCCGGGGATATTCCTGCCAATTTGCAGGAAAAATACGATATCAGCATTATTCCGGTGAATGTGATGTTTGGCACAGAGGAGTTTTTATCTGGCGTCACCATTGACCGGCCAACTTTTTATGCCAAAACGGCAACAGTCGATGACAAAAATTTCCCCAAAACGTCGCAGCCAACCCCTTATCAATATGTGGAATTTTGTAAGCAGTTTATTGAAAAAGGGGAAACAGAATTTTTGATTGTGACAGTGAGTGAGAAGCTGAGTGGCACGTATGCCTCTGCTTTGGCTGCCCAAAAGGAACTGGCCGGTCAGGCCACGCTTCACTTGTTTGATTCCAAAGGCGGTTCAGCGGCACAGGGGTATATGTGTATTGAGGCCGCCCGGATGTTTGAAGCGGGTAAAGGGATTGACGAGGTGCTTGCCCGGTTGACGCAGATTCGTGATGAAATGGCTGTCTTTTTTATGATTGACAGTCTGGAATATGCGGTGAAGGGTGGGCGAGTTAGCTCCATGAAGTCTGTGATGGCGTCACTGCTGAACATTAAGCCGATTATGAAGCTGGAGGACGGCATTATTGTGGAAGCTGGTCGGGTGCGTACGCGGAAGAAGGCTGTGCCCTATATTGTGGGAGAAGTCAAAAAGCGTGTAGGGAATAAGCCTGTACGTCTGGCTGTGATTCATGCGAATTCTTTGGAAATGGCAGAGAAACTGCGGAAGGCGGCATTAAGTGAACTGAATTCGCAGGAATTAATTATGGTGGATATGTGTTTGCCGGTGGCGATTAATTTGGGGCCGGGTGCGTTGGGTTTGGTAGCTGTACCGGCTGAGTAGTATCCGTATTCGGTAATCCGTTTTCTGTGTACGCTGCCTCTGGTGATTTTGTTAGAAAACGGTATACGGGCTTTGCTGAGGTGGGTTGATGAGGCGACGGGTGGATGTGGGTGCGGTGTTGGATGCGCATTTGGCTGCTTTGCAGGCGGGCGGGGTTTGGTCTGATGAGGGGTGGCTGGCGCAACGGCCGTTACCCGGTGATAAATCGCTCTCCCTTTTACCTCTCTTGTACCTTGCCCGCCACCTGCATTTGATGCTGACACCTGTACCGCCGTCGCCTGATTTTCGGCAGGCGTTGTACCAGTCGTTGGTGAAAGGTGTGGAGGAGAAACGGCCGTTTCCATGGAAATGGGTTACCGTTGTGGCCTTTGGTTCTTTGTTATCAGTCACTGGCGTAAGCTGGTGGCTGCGCCGACGGCTAGATTGACACTGGAACAATATCATGCCCGTAATTCGTAATTCATAATCCGTGTGCGCTGCCTCTGGTGATTTCATCGGAAAACGGTATACGGACTTCGGGTTACGTGTAACAGGGCCTTCAGGAATTGACGGGATTCAACCAGTTTTTGCACCAAAATTTGCATTCATTCAGCTCTATAAATGCCAACAGTACAGGGGAGGAGCCTATTTGCGGGCATAGGCGATTGTGCTAGAATCCACAAACGTACCAAAATACTACGTTTTCGAATAAGCAGGAGAGGACATTGAGCAATAAACAATCCTTACGGAATGGTCTTATTTTGGTTGCCATTCTGGTGGCTACGTCCCTATTAGCCGTCTTGTGGCCAACCATTAGTGGCATGTTGGGTGGATCTGGAGGCGGGTCTGCCTCATCATCAGTAGAAATGACAACCGTTACACTGCCTGAATTAACCTTGCCCGTGGTGGGAGCTGTTGGCGGCACAGAAGTGAACGCCTTTGTTGCCTTGGGTATGTTGGCTGGCGGTATCATCGTCCTGGTATTAGGCACTGGACTTGTCATTGGTTTGCTGTTTTCGTTGATTTCCCGTGTCATCGACAGCACAGTGAGCAGCCCCTCTTTTCAGGAAGCAAACAATGCTTTACAAAATCGCTATAAAGAAGAGTTGAAGGCGCTTAATGCTGAAAGAAAAACAATGACGCCAACAAGCAGCATGCCTCGCTGGTCGGTGGTAAGTAATACACTGATTTCTGCATTCTTTTTGTCAATTTTTTCCATGCTTTTGTACGCATCGGTAACAGGCAGTGAGATTACCGGCGATGGCTTTTTCTCGTCTCCCATTGTGGGCGGTGCTGTTGTCGTTGCCGTTTTGGGAATGATTTGGCGCGTGCGTGCCCGTGGCCTGGCTTTGGCTGAAGGGGACGGGGCTGATGACAGTGGGATTCCCTGGGATTTTATTGCTGTCTTGATTACTGGCTTACTCGTTGTGGGGGCGGGTATTGGTTTGATTCTTTATTTCAACCCCCCGATGTAAATTTTGACATTTTAGAGATGTTTGAGGGAGGTAACGGCCGTTGCCTCTCTCATCTATATTTGTACTACTCGCTTAAAGAAAGTTTTCAACTGTTGTCTGGTGTTTATGAATTCAGACACTGCCTGAAACCCGATCAAATCACCGAAAAATTTGGGGAAAGAAATGGGAAAATCAAAACATATTATCTCTGTAACTGCACTGGTCATTATTGTGACTCTGCTGCTGAGAGTCCTGTTTGGCTATATGTTCCAATTACCCTGGCCTAAAACCGGAACGGCCGTACAAAAAGACCTCCTCTACTTCCTCGGCTTCAACTGGCCAGACGTAGCCAACGCCCAAGCCAAGAGCATCGACGTCATGTTTAACGGGCACTTCTGGATGATTTCATTCATGTTTGCCCTCATCATGGTCATCATGCTCTACTCCGCTTTCGTGTTCAAGCGCAAACCCGGCGACACCACCGACGGCCCCCATATTCACGGCAACACTGCCCTTGAAATCGGCTGGACAATCGTTCCTACACTCATCGTCGTCGGTTTTGGCGTATGGGGCTCCGTTGTCCTAAACGACCTTGTAAAACCCAAAGCCGATGAAATGACCATCAACGTCATAGGTCGCCAGTGGTCATGGAGCTTTGAATACCCCGAACAAGAAAACATCGCCTCCGGCGAACTAATACTACCGGTCAATCAGGCCATTGTGCTGCAACTGGAAGCAGAAGACGTTTTACACTCCTTCTGGATTCCCGAATTCCGGGTCAAACAAGACCTGGTGCCCGGACGTACAACCACCTTGCGTTTTACTCCGGCAGCCGTCGGCGAATACAAATTACGTTGTGCAGAAATATGCGGCCTGGATCATTCCAAAATGCTGGCAACCGTGCGCGTTGTATCAGAAGAAGAATTTACAGCCTGGGTTGAAGAAGCCCTGGATGTCCCTGCCTACGCCGATCTGACACCGGAAGAACGCGGTGCAATTTGGGCAAGCAATGATGGCGGCTTTGGGTGTGTTGGCTGCCACAGCCAGGATGGTACACCCGGCGCCGGCCCAACATGGCTGGATCTGTTTATGCGGGAAGAACAATTAGCCGATGGATCAACAATTACAGTGGACGAGGCCTATATTCGCCACTCCATCGAAGATCCAAATGCACAAATAGTGGCCGGCTTTAATGCCAACATCATGCCGCAAAACTACAGCGAACAATTTGCCCAGCGTCAAGCTGAAATCATGCAAAGCCAGGGTGTTGAAATCGACATCATCGACGATCTCATCGCCTTCATCAAAACATTAGAAGAGTAATCAAGGGGGAACCTGATTTTACCAGGAGAAAGCACATGAAAACACTTCGAATTATCCTGACCTCCGCCTATGTACGCGGATTAATCGGACAAGCCCTGTTCACGCTAATTGGCATTGGATTCATCAATGCCATTCGGGCGGGTATGGGGTTGGAAGCCACCATGATGACTGAACCAAGCGTTGTGTTTGGCGCCATTTGGGGGGTAATCGGTTTCCTGCTGTTCGCTGGTGTGATTACAGACTGGTTAAAGTGGATGGTAGGAGCCAAAACACCATTACATCATGGTGCGCCAGCCGGTAAGCCGGAATGGTCTCGTTACCTAAATGTGGATGTAAATCATAAGGTCATTGGTATTCAGTATGGATATACCAGCGTGCTGGTTCTGTTGGTTGGCGGTATCTTTGCCATCATCTTCCGTATTGAATTGGCTCAACCCGGTATGCAGTGGTTGACAAATGATCAATACAACACCCTGTTTAGTGCACATGGCATTGTCATGATCGCCAGCATTTTGTTAGGTGTCGGTGCAATGGTCAATTACCTTGTGCCGTTGATGATTGGTGCATCTGACATGGCATTTCCCCGCCTGAATGCATTTAGCTACTGGATCAGCATTCCTTCTGTAACACTGATTTTGGCTGGCATGGTTGTTGGTGGCTGGGATACCGGTTGGGTAGGTTACGCCCCACTCAGCTTGCGGGCGCCATTGGGTGTTCAGTTGTTCCTTTTGGGCTTCTGGATTAATGGCTTTTCGTCAATTACTGGCGCCATTAATTTGTTGGTAACAGTGACAACGATGCGGGCGAAAGGGATGTCTTTGTTCCGTATGCCCATTTTTGTGTGGGCGGCCGTTGCTGCGTCACTCATTCAATTTACAGCAACCCAAACCGTTGGTGTGGCATTAACCATGTCTATCGCCGAGCGTGCAATTGGGTTGAATTTCTTTAATCCGGCAGGTGGCGGCAATCCGATTTTGTACCAACATCTCTTCTGGTTCTATTCGCACCCTGTCGTATATGTTTTTGTACTGCCGGGTCTAGGCGTTATCAGCGAACTTTTGCCAGTATTTACACGCAAGCCGTTATTTGGCTACAAATGGATTGCGCTGTCGAGTATTGGCATTGCGCTGGTGGGTTTCCTGGTGTGGGCGCATCATATGTTTACTTCCGGCATGAATGACGCTTTGCGGATACCTTTTATGATTTCCACAATGTTTGTGGCTATTCCGACTGGGGTAAAGTTCTTTAGTTGGGTGGCTACGATGTGGGAAGGCAAAATGACATTTGAGACGCCCATGTTGTTTGTGCTAGGTGCCATATCGGTCTTTTTAATTGGCGGTATTAGCGGCCCTATTTTGGGCACTATTCCAACTGATTTGCATTTGCATGACAGTTATTGGGTTGTTGGTCATTTCCACGCCACGATGTTTGGTGGGTTTATTTTCCCGTTTTTTGCGGCTTTATATTATTGGTATCCCAAGATTACCGGGCGCATGTATAAGGAATCGCTTGGTAAATTGCACTTTTGGTTGATGGTGCCCGGTTTTTGGGTGATGAGCTTTGGCCAGATGAGCGCCGGGATTCTCGGGATGCGTCGCCGTATTGCGGACTATGATCCGGCTTTGGGTGTGAATGGTCATCATATCTTGATTACTTTGGCTGCGCTGGTAATTGGTTGGTCGGTTCTGATTATGGTGTACAACTTTATTGCCAGTGCCCGGACGGAGAAAGTTGCTGAGACGAATCCTTGGGGATCTCGTTCACCGGAATGGCAAATTCCTTCGCCGGTTCCTGAATTCAATTATGATGTTCCCTTTGAGGTTGTGGGCGATCCGTATGATTATGGTCTGGAAGGGGCTGAATATATTCATATGTCACCGGCGTTTTCAGGAGATTGATAGAGCTTTTCTGCTATGTTAGGAGGCGTATTTCGTGGATAAATTGAAAGCTGCACAAAAGACGGGTTTGATTATTTTTGCCGTCTTGATGGTGTTAACGATTGTGGAATATATCGTTGGGGCAGTGGAAAACCCATCGGTGGTGTTGTTGTTTATCATCGGCCTGGTAAAGGCGGCGTTGATTGTTCAGTTTTTTATGCATATTGCGCGTTTGTGGTCTGAGGAGAGTCATTGATGAGTGCAATTACACATGAGCATCATGAAGAAGCACACGGGCATGAGCTGCCTTGGTCGGTGCAATTGAAGGCGAATCGGCTGGGTCTTTGGCTGTTTTGCTTTTCTGAAGTGTTTTTGTTTGCGGCGCTGCTTGTGGCGCGGTTTGCCTTGTGGCTGACTGAAGATGGGGCGGTTGCCCGTCCTGAGTTAAGCCAGCCAATTGGTTTGTTTGCGACTGTTGTGTTGCTGGTAAGCAGCTTTTTTGTGTATCGTGGTGAAACAGCAATGGAACATGGTGATCGCAAGACGTTTTTGAATAGTTATTTGATGGCTGCGTTTTTGGGGACATTGTTTTTTGTTGGTGTGGTCTTTTTGGAGTGGAATGTCCTGGGTTTGAATGCGGAGCTGTTTGGTATTGAGATTTTTGGTCACCTTAAACCAACTGATGGGGTATGGGGGGCTGTTTTTTATGCGATGACCGGGATGCATTCGCTGCATGTGTTGACGGGCATTATCTTTTTGTTGGTGGTTTGGAATAACGGCCGTAACGGGCATTATGACGACGAGAAACATTGGGGTGTGGAAGCCTGTGCCATTTATTGGCACTATGTAGATGTGGTCTGGGTCTTTTTCTACCCGGCACTGTATCTAATGGGCCATGCTGTAGCGGCCTAATTTGTCGTTTCCCCTCTGGTTTCTTTCAGAGGTATGCAAATGAATCCTGTCCTTAAAGCTGTCCTTTTATCTTGGGACTTTCGCGTGGACGTTATCATTGTCCTGGCTCTGGCCGGGACTTTGTTTTGTCGGGGATGGTGGCGGCTGCGACGGCAGACACGGCCGTTACACGCCAAAACCAGCCACACACGCCGACAGTTGGGAGCTGTGTGGCGGCTTATTTCCTACCTGTCCGGCTTAATCATCATTGCCATTGCCCTCATGTCAGCCATTGACTTGTTGGCCGGGCAGTACTTTTTCATGCACATGATCCAGCATTTGCTGCTGGTGATGATTGCGCCCCCACTGCTGCTCATTGCCAACCCCATGCCCTTTATGTTGTGGGGACTGCCTGATGCGTGGCGGCGTAAATTGGGTAAGGGACTTAGCCAACTGCTGCGAAAAAACGCGCCTTTTCGTCAGGGGCTGCGCTCTGTGACCAGTCCAGGGCTAATTTGGCTGATCTGGGTGGTCTCGCTCATTGGCTGGCACGACCCCGGCATGTATAACGCGGCCTTGCGCAACGACTTTGTACATGATGCAGAGCATTTGACCTTTTTTCTGGCAGCGATGTTGTATTGGTGGCTGATTACAGGTGCCGGGCCGCGCATTCACAAACAATTTTCGCTGCCGGGACGCATTGTTTTTACCATTGCGGCCGTGCCGCCAAATATGGCACTCGGTGTTGTCCTTTCGTTTGTGAATAATCCGGTTTACACATATTACCTGTCGGCTCCCCGTTTATGGCCTATCGATGTGTTAACTGACCAAAAAATAGGGGGCGTCATTATGTGGATTCCGGGCAGTATGATGTATTTGATTGCAGGGTTAATTCTCATTTCCCGCCTGGTTCAGAGCGATAAAGTGACACGGTAAGCAGCTTATGTTGAAATTGTTGTTTTCATCTCGTTGGCGTTGGGCAACGTTGATTGTGATTGTGGGAATGGCTGTCATGGTGCGGCTGGGTATCTGGCAGTTGGACAGGTTGGCGCAGCGGCGGGCGGCTAATGCAGAATTGGCCGCGGCTTTGGCTGCCCCGGCACGGCCGTTACCCGACTTACTGGCTGAAACTGACGACCTGTCCCTTTTAATGGACAGAGAAGTTTTATTGACTGGTCAATTTGATTTTGATGCACAGCTTATTTTGCTGCTGCAAAATTGGCAGGGGCAGGCTGGCGTGCATTTGCTTACCCCCATGCGGCTGGCAGATGGCGAAACGGCCGTTCTCGTTGATCGCGGCTGGATACCAGACAGCGAACGGGAAAATCTGGCCGCCTACAACCAGCCACAAGGCCAAACAACCGTCACGGCCGTTATCACTGCCCCGGAACTCCTGCGCGGGCAGAGCGTCATACCCGACACCCCACAAACAGAGTGGTATCGCGTAGATGTGCCTGCCATTGCCCAACAACTGCCTTACTCAATAGAGACTGACTTTTATGTCAAGCAGCTTCCACCAACAGAAGGCCTGACAACACTGCCCTATCAGGCAGAACGGGTCATTGACCTGTCAGAAGGGCCGCATCTTAGCTATGCCATCCAATGGTTTGCCTTCACCCTCATGCTGGGCGGCGGGTATCTTGCATTTGTGCGCCGAAACAGCCAGCCGGAAGCGCACGGTTGATGATTAACGATTGATGATTAAAGCCTGTTTTGCCACATCAATCTGCTTTAATCTATTCATCTTTA
>CAZRIB010000130.1:0-9527 GCA_964600035.1 uncultured Ardenticatenaceae bacterium
TTAAAGTCGCAGCCGTCGGGGATGACAAAGCGCTCCCGGCTGAGGCGGCGGCGGATGCGGCGTTCGTCGCCGTTGTACTGCCGCTGGTACTGTTCTACTTTGTCGTACCAGACGTCGGAGATGTATTTGAGGAAGAGCATGACGAGGATGTAGTTTTTGTATTCGGCGGGGTCTACGGTTCCGCGGAAGGTGTCGCATGCTTTCCAGAGGATGGCGTTGATTTCGTCCTGGTTGATGGGTGGCATAGGAACCTCGTGAATGGTGAATGGTAAATGGTTAATTGTGAATGGTGAATTGTGGGGAAAAGGATAGCATAAGGGAAACGGCCGTGCCAGAGGCGGCGCACAAATTTGGGGACGCAGATTTATAAATTATTTTCATCCGTGTTTTCCACGTTAATCCGTGTCTAATTTATTCAGGAACAAGTCTAAAGAACGAATTTTTCCTTGATTCTTTGCGTCCTTGTGGTTGGTGTTTGGTATGACCTGTATAGTTACGAGGAATCTTGTTTATGATACGTGGACTGGACCAAGTAATCAGAAGCCAGTAATCAGTTTTCAGTAGCCAGTAATCAGTTTTCAGTATCCATCTCCCAGAGACAGCGCATACTGATAACTGACTGAATACGGATTACTGAACACAGGAACCAGATACGCGGGTTATATTTTTTGCCCGGAATTTTTAGCAGCGTTTTTTTCATCAAAAGGAAACACCATGATTGTCCATTTTGACACCCAAGAACAACCTTCCCTTTCTCTGGTTGGGGGCAAAGGCCTTTCGCTCATCAAATTGACTCAGGCCGGGCTGCCGGTTCCGGCCGGGTTTGTGTGCACCACGCGCTTTTTTGCGCCCTGGCTGGAGCAGGTGGCAGGCAGTGAGGTGTGGCAGGCAGTGGAAACGGCCGTTCGCCGCAGCCAGCCCCTCACCACCGCCACCGAAGCCCTAAAACAACAATGCCACACATTCACCTTTACCCCGGCACAAAACGAACAGCTTAACCGGGCACTGCAGCCCTTCCCCCCGGACACCCGCTTTGCCGTCCGCTCCTCCTCACCGGAAGAAGATTTGGAAGGCGCGTCCTTTGCCGGGGGATACACCACCACATTGGGCGTGTCCCGGCCGCAAATTTTGGACGCAGTACGCGCCGCCTTTGCCTCTGCCTTCGATGAACGCATCTTCATCTATAAACAGCAGCAGGGATTTGCCCACACACTGCCCACAATTGCCGTCATCATCCAGCAGCAAATCGCCGCCGACTGTGCCGGTGTCGGCTTTTCCCTGAATCCCCTGAACAATGATTATGATGAAGCCGTCATTGATGCCAACTGGGGGCTGGGCGAGTCGGT
Organism: uncultured Ardenticatenaceae bacterium; assembly: GCA_964600035.1. Taxonomy (GTDB): domain Bacteria; phylum Chloroflexota; class Anaerolineae; order Promineifilales; family Promineifilaceae; genus CAZRIB01. The sequence continues at coordinate 1,347 of CAZRIB010000130.1, forward strand.
TGTGTCTGGCCTGGTGACGCCCGACCACGTGGTGGTGGACAAGGTTTCTTTGCACATTGTGGAAAAGCGGATGGGGAGTAAGGAAACGGCCGTCTACCTGCAAGGAAACGGCCGTGTCACCCAGTCACCCCCGCCGCACCCCCAAACCTTCTCCCTCACAGACAGCCAAATTCAAGAACTCACCCAAACCCTCATCAAAATCGAAACCCTCTACCAGCAGCCCGTAGACATAGAATGGGCCTACGCCCAAAACAGCCTGCACCTGCTCCAGGCCAGACCCATCACCACCTACATCCCCCTGCACCCCACCATGCAAACCAAACCCGGCGACCCACGCATTTTATTCTACGACGCAGGTCTATCCGAAGGCGTAACCACCAACAAACCGATGACCCCCCTCACCCTGGACTGGATGTTTGGGTCATTTGGCATGTGGGCAGAACCATTTTTTGGACCAGTTACCCTGCGGGCCAATGCCAACCCCTTTGAATCGCTGGCCTTTGGGGCTGGCGGCCGTTTTTATGCCAACTTTTCCCAACTGCTCACACTGGTCAGCGTCAAACGCATCGCCAAAGAAGCCGCAGCCAGCGACGCGCTTCTGGCCGAACTGCTGGCAAACATTGATGAAAAAACCTACCGCGCCAAAGAAAAAATGCCAGCCTTTCGCTGGCACAATTTGCTCAAGCGCATCCCGTTGGCGCTCTGGTCTTTCCGCCACTTCCTCTGGAACACGCTCTTTTCTTTTTTGTTCCCTGAGAAATTTTATAGTCGCTACGCGAAAGAAATTGAGCAGACCATTCAATATCTCAAACAGATAGACCCGGCACAGTACACGCTCCGGGAACTGATTGAAAAGCTGGATCGCGACCTGACGCCGGTAATTGCCAAAACAGCTTTTCCGCCCATCATCCCCTACTTTTATTACATGGGGCGGCTGGAGAAGTTGTTTGGTCAGGTGGCTGATGCCTCTTTGCTGGAATCGCTGAGGCTGGGGTTTGCCGGTAATGAGGCTGTGGACATCAGCATTCAGCAGTACAAAATGGCAAAAATGCTGCCGCCTGAAGCATTTGCCGACCTGGACGGCCTTGCCCAACAGATTGTTGACCGGACACTACCGCCGGAGTTTATGGCCGCATGGGATCGTTTTGTGGCGCATTATGGGATGCGTGGGCCGGGGGAGCTGGAGCTGGCAAATGCCCGCTATGGGGATGACCCCAGGGTGGCGCTGGAGCAGATGGCGTATATGGTGGACAGTGATTTTGACCCGGAGGCGATGCAGCAACAGCATATTGCGGCACGGCAGGCGGCGTATGAGAGGCTGCTGGCACAGGTAAACGGCCGTAAACGCCGCCAACTCAAACACGCCTACAAAATTCTAGACCTCTTTGGCCCCACCCGCGATACACCCAAATACCTCTGGGTGCTGGACAACGGCCTTGCCCGCCAGCGTGCCCTGCAAGAAGGGCACAAATTTGTCAGCCAGGGGCGCCTGGACAAGCCGGAAGATATTTTCTGGCTGACACTGGACGACATAGACCAGGCCAATCATGATCCAACTTTTGACCTGCGCCAGGCACGGGACGCACAAAAACCTTTCTACCGTAAATTGGCAAACGTCAAGGCCTTCCCCCACCTCATCGACTCACGCGGGCGCATTTTGCGCGCACCCAGCCCCGCCAACCAACAGGGCGTTCTTACAGGTTTGGGCATTTCACGCGGCACAGCAAGAGGCAGAGTTAAGGTACTCCATTCTCCACGCGAAAAGCCCGTTGAAAAGGGCGATGTGCTGGTTGCCTACACAACAGACCCCGGCTGGACGCCTCTTTTTGTCAACGCCTCAGCCATTCTTTTGGAAGTAGGCGGCATGCTCCAGCACGGCGGCGTTGTTGCCCGCGAATACGGCAAGCCATGCGTGGCGGGCATACAAGGCATCACGGTCACCTTGCAAGACGGCCAACTTGTTGAAGTAGACGGCACAAACGGCATTGTGCGCCTGCTGGATGAGGAATAAACGGGGGGCTGCGTGCTGTAACAGTTCCAGGCACCAGAAACACAAAAGCCGCACCAGGAGGCTGTGGCGGCTTTTGTGTCGAAGGTATATATTCGGTTTCGCCAGGCTTCGGCAGGGGGAGGGCGAACCTCGAGTTAGGCTGATGTTATCCAGTCGCGTTTCTCTCGTGCCAGTTGGGGGGGGAGATAATTTTGCCTCAGCCTTCTCCGCCTAACTCATTTACTATACTAACCATTCGTGCGGTCTCTTTTCAATAGGGAAAGTATGACAATTCATGTCGTGATCTCCCCACAAAAGGCAAGATTGGGCAGGCTTGCAGGATGCAAGTGGCAGGTAACGCGACTTGCCACTTGCATATTTGCAGGCTTTTTATGATGTTGTGACAGGTTGTGCTGCGTCGTACCCTTGCTGCAAAACGCGCTCGTTGGCTTCTAGCAGGTGGTGTTTGCGGGATGGCAGGTGGCTGTGCAGTGCTTCTACCAGTTGGGGGATGGTGAGTAACGGCCGTTGCGCCAGCATCGCCCCCAACGCGGCCATATTCAGCATTTTGCTGGAGCCGGCATTAATCGCAATATCATTCGCCCGGACATAAACCACATCAATATCTTTCCGGTCAGACACATCCTCAATCAAGGAGCGGTTCACCACCAGCAAGCCGCCCGGTTTTACCAGCGGCTCATATTTATCATACGATGGCTGGTTCAAGACAATGGCGATGTCGGGCTGCCCAACGATGGGCGCACCAATAGGTTCATCACTAATCACAACGGTGCAGTTTGCCGTGCCGCCGCGCATTTCTGGCCCATAGGAAGGAATCCAGGTGACATGCAAATTGTTGTCCATACCGGCATAGGCCAAAAGCTGCCCGGCAAATAAAACACCCTGCCCCCCAAATCCTGCAATGATGATTGATTGTTCCATTTTTCTTTACCTCATCTGGTACTTATTAAAGCGATATAGACGCTGTGTTTTCTTTCAGTGCGGCTTTGATGGCGTCGCCCAGCCGCTTGATGCCCTCTTGAATTAATTCAGGGCGGGCATTGGAGAAATTCAAACGCATGGCGTGACGGCCGTTTTCTTGCAGCGGGCCGGGTGGATAAAAGGCAATGCCAGGGACAAAGGCTACTTTATGGGCAACGGCCGTTTCCAGCAGCTTCATCGTATCCACCACCGGCGGCACCTTCACCCACAAAAACAGCCCGCCATTGGGGTGCGTCCACGTCACCCCCTCCGGCATATAATCGGCCAACGCTTGCAGCATCACATTGCGCCGTTCACCATACACCTTGCGAATCAGCGCGCCATGCTTATCCAAAAAGCCATCCTTCGCCGCTTCATACGCCACCATTTGCGAGAATGTACTCGTGTGCAAATCCATACCCTGCTTGGCCATGACACATTTGCGAACCACTTCTTGCGGCCCCACAATCCAGCCCAGCCGGAAGCCGGGAGCCAACGTTTTGGAAAAAGTGCCCAGGTAAAGCACTTTGCCATTCGCCAGCGGATCTTTTCCATTGTCCGGTATGCTTGTTTGGGCATCCAAAGCCAGCAAAGGTGGCAGCGGCTCTCCTTCAAAGACCAAATCGCCATACGGGTCATCTTCAATGATGGGGATGCCAAAGTGTGCGGCCGTTTCGATGAGTTTCTTGCGCCGTTCCAACGACAGCGTCACCCCGCCCGGATTTTGGAACGAGGGCAGGATGTACATCATCTTTGGCCCGCTGCGCAGCGCATCTTGCAGGCGTTCATCCAGCACAATGCCATCATCATCAATCGGCACTGTAATATATTCCGCCTGATAAGCCCGCCACGCTTGCAGTGCGCCCAGGTAAGTGGGTTCTTCGGTCAATATCAGGTCGCCCGGGTCAATCATGACCTTGCCGATGATGTCCAAACCTTGTTGGGAACCGCTGGTTATGAGAACGTTATCGGCCGTTACCTGAACACCAAAACGGTTAAACCGCTCTGCAATAAGCTGACGCAAGGGCAAATAGCCTTCCGTGGGGCTGTACTGCAAGGCCACTTCGCCCTGTTCTTTTAATACGCGGTCTGCCGCTTGCCGAAAATGGTCAATGGGGAACAGTTCCCCGGCGGGAAGTCCCCCGGCAAAGGAAATAATGTCTGGCTGCTGGGTAAACTTTAGCAGTTCCCGAATGATGGAGCTGCCCATTCCTTGAATACGTTGAGCATAACGGCGATCCCATTGAAATGACATGAAAGCCTCCTTGTGCTTAGGGAAATAATGGGCTATCGGAATGGGAACAGTGTTAGCGGGAACGGCCGTTAGCCAACTCAGGTGCTACTTTATAATCACCTAACGGATACGTGGGAACCATTTCCGCCTTTACCCATTCCAAGGCTTGCGTGGGTGTCATACCCCAATTTGTCGGGCAAGAAGAAAGCAGTTCCACAATACTAAAGCCAAGCCCCTTCATCTGAGCTTCAAATGCCGTTTTAATGGCCTTCTTGGCTTGAATGACGTGCTTGGCATCGTGCAGCGAGCGACGCACACTATAAACCACACCCGGCAGCGGAGCCAGCATTTCGGCAATGTGCATAGGCGCACCCGTCATCTGCACATCACGCCCATTTGGTGACGACGTGGTCACCTGCCCCGGCAGCGTGGTGGGGGCCATCTGCCCGCCCGTCATACCGTAAATGGCATTGTTGATAAAAACAACCGTGATATGTTCGCCGCGGGTAGCCGCGTGAATGACCTCGGCAATGCCAATAGAAGCCAAATCGCCATCACCCTGATAAGTAAAGACGATTTTGTCCGGGTTGACCCGCTTTAGGCCGGTAGCCATGGCCGGGGCACGGCCGTGTGCCGCTTCTGCTGCGTCAAACGTAAAGTAATTATACGCAAAGACGGCACACCCAACGGGGGCAACCAAAATTGTCTTGTCGTGAATACCCAGTTCATCGACCACTTCTGCGACCAAACGGTGGGCTGTGCCGTGGGTACAGCCGGGGCAGTAGTGGGTGTGAATATCGTCCAGCGATTCGGGACGCTTGTAGACCAGTTTTTCCAGTGCGTTTTCTTCAAGTGCTATCATGGCAATCATCTCCCCTTATTGGTGTGCAGTAACAACTTCTAGCTGGCGCAGCATAGACCGTGCTTTGTCGGCAATTTGCCCGGGCAGCGGAATGGGGCCGCCGGGCGTACCCAAAAAGCCTACTTCTACCTGACGGCCAACGGCTTCGCGAACGTCGTGCAGCATTTGACCGGCGTTCATTTCTACAACCAGGAATGCTTTGGCCTGTTTGGACAGTTCATACAACCGCTTTTCGGGGAAAGGCCACAATGTTTGCGGACGAAGCAGACCCACGGCCAGATTTTCTTGCCGCAGCATTTTTACGGCCGATTTGGCTACGCGGCCAGCCGTACCAAAGGCCACGAGAATGAGTTCGGCATCGGCCGTTTCTATTTCTTCATACCGCACTTCGTTTTGCTCAATCTCGGCCAGCTTGGCTTGCAGCCGGGCATTGAGTTTGCTCAAGTTGTCTGCACCCAGGTACACCGAGGTGACGATGTTCTTGTCCCGTTTGCCCTGTGTGCCGGTGAGTGCCCAGGACGGCCGTTCCTTTTTCACTTCACGCATTGGCGGCAGTTCGGCCGGTTCCATCATTTGCCCAATGGCACCATCCAGCGCCATAAAAACCAGCGTGCGGTACTTTTCCGCCAGGTCAAAAGACAGCCCCATCATATCGATGGCTTCCTGAATGGTAGACGGAGCCAGCACAATGGGGTGAAAATCGCCATGACCGGCCGACTTTGTCACCTGATTGTAATCTGCCTGACTGGGCTGGATATTCCCCAGACCCGGCCCACCGCGCATCACGTCCACAATGACTGCGGGCACTTCTGAACCGGCAATGTAGCTAATGCCTTCTTGCATCAGGCTAATGCCCGGGCTGCTGGATGAAGTCATTACCCGCACACCGGCACAAGCCGCGCCATACACCATATTGATGGCGGCCACTTCACTTTCTGCCTGTAAAAAGACACGTCCCAACTCAGGCATACGTTGGGACATGTGTTCAAGAAGTTCTGTTTGTGGCGTAATGGGGTAGCCAAAATAAGCTTCACATCCCGCCCGTATCGCCGCTTCGGCGATGGCAACGTTTCCTTTTAGCAATTCTTTTGCCATTTTCCGACTCTCCTTATGCTGTGGTGACAACTGGGGTATGTGCCTTTTTCACCTGTTTTTTTGGCAGATCCCGATACACGGTAATGCAGCCATCCGGGCAGACAACGGCGCACAAAGCGCAGCCTGTGCAGTGGTTGTCGTGCTCCAACAGCATGACCGGGCGATACCCTTTTGCGTTTAGCTCTTCCGATAATTGCAGTACGTCTTGGGGACAGGCCGAGAGGCAAAGCTCGCAGCCTTTGCACCGTTCAACGTCTATCACAACGCGGCCAGTAGCCATACTTTCTATCTCCTTATCATTCAGTGGGAATTGTAAAAAATAAGGAAAAGGGGTGTTTGCTCCCCTTTTCCATTACTGACTTTAATTTTGGAATATGTGCTGCTTGGCAGGGGCGTCAAGGTGTGTAATGTCTTCTTTTGCGCGAATGAGTACGACGGGAACGGCCGCACCACGCAAAACTTTTTCGGCCACACTGCCAAATACCCAGCGGCTCAATCCGCTGCGTCCGTGTGTGCTCATAACGATGCCGTCCACATCCAGGCCTTCGGCAACTTCCAGGATCAAGTCGGCAATTGGCTCACCTTCAATCAGGTGGGTATGCACAACATACCCTTGCTGACGAAGGGACCCTTGCATTGACTTGAGATAAGTTGTTGCTTCCTGAATTTCTTGTTGGCGTAGATCGTTAAGCAGTTCGGTAAAAACAGCCCCTTCTGTGGTGGCTAGTGTAATTTGTGGGGGACGTACAACCCGAACCAATGTTATTTGGCTGTCGAATCGGCGAGCAATTTCCAGCGCAGCGGGAATGGCAACTTCAGCCAGGTGGGAACCGTCCAGGGGGACTAACAGATGCTGAAACATGGCTTGCCTCCTTATGCATTTTTTCAAGAAAAGGGTGAAGAATGGCCCGGTAGCTGCCCATGTTTATATTATGGGGTTTTAGGGAAACGGCCGTAAGTGACGTTCACATGAATCGGCTGTGATGAATGTCATTATTAACGTTTTTCGCTTTATTTGTGCAGAATCGTAACCAAATCAATAAATACAGAAAATAAACGAAAGTACAAGGGCGATAGAAGGGGCAGCAGAAACGGCCGTTTTCACCACACACCAGCCCCAGACAGCCAACGCATCATCGGAAATTTGCCTAAATAACGAAATGCTAACATAAACCTGTTACCCTAATGCAAACATTCAAAAATCACATAAGGAATAAAAGCATATGAATCCGGTTATAGACGTTGATTACACACAATTTCAAAAAGAAGTCATTCAAAAATCGAAGGAAGTGCCCGTTGTCGTTGACTTTTGGGCGCCCTGGTGCGGGCCTTGCCGCATGTTGGGGCCGGTGCTGGAGCGGCTGGCGCGGCAAATGAACGGCCGTTTCATTCTTGCCAAAGTAAACACAGACCAAAACCAGCAGCTAGCCATGCAGTACGGCATCCAGGGCATTCCCGCCGTCAAAGCCTTTTGGCAGGGGCAAGTGATCAGTGAATTTGTAGGTGTCCAGCCGGAACCGATAGTGCGCCAATTTATTGAACGGCTGCCCAAACCTGCCAGGCAAACACAGGCAGCCAACGGCCGTTCCCTTTCCCCGGACAAACGCCTGAAACTGATTCACCACATGCTGCGGCAGGGCAATGGCTGCCAGGCACTCAGCCAGATGGCACAATTACCGGCGGCACAGGTGCAGGCATTGCAGCCTTTGGCCCAATTTTTGTGCGACTATGAAAACGGCCGTTTAACCGGCAGCCAGGACATAGACATAGCCGCCCAACAAGCCGCCGACGCCATCCGCCGCAGCGAATACGACTCAGCCCTTTACAACCTGATGGTCGTCTACAACACCAACAAACAATACCGGCAGGGCCAAATCAAAGCCATCATCAGCGGCCTGCTGGACGTGCTGGCCGACCACCCCAGCACCGCCGCTTACCGCAGTATTTTGGCAACAATGAATTGAGTCTGCCGAAAAAACCGCAAAGCACGCAAAGAGCGCCAAGAAACACCAGAGAAAA
>CAZRIB010000131.1:0-9496 GCA_964600035.1 uncultured Ardenticatenaceae bacterium
CGGATGGCTGCTGCGGTTTATATGGTTTTGTTCAAGAAGTGCGTCAGGGAAGTGTCTGGAACACTCTTCATTATAAGGATATTGGTTGCGGTGTCAACTATTCCGGGCGGTAGAGGGGGTTAACGGCCGTATCTTGTATATTTTGGCTGGGCAGGCAGCAGACAGATGAAACGTTGGCCAGTGCCTGAATTTGGTGCAGCAGGCGAACAAGCTGTCTGGGGCGGAACAGTTCCAGCCCAAGCAGGACTTGCATTTCATTGGAGCGGGTTGAGCGTGGTGTGTTGATGTAGGAGATGTTGACGTCTTCGTCGTGGAGAAGTGTGGTAATTTCGTAAAGGAGACCGGGTCTGTCGAATACGTCTATTTTGAGCATCATGAAGCGGGTGTGTTGAGTCTGGTTTTTTCCCCAGCCAAGAAGGAGGCGACGGCCGTACATGTTGCTGGGTTTTAGCGTGTGGCAGTGGACTTCGTGAACGGTGACACCGCCGTCTTTGCGCAGGTAGCCAATGATTCTGTCTTCCGGGCGTGGGTTGCAGGAGCCGCATAACCGGAGTTTACGGCCGTCTGCGTTGGTGATGACAAAACTTTCTCCATCGGGCGCATAGACCATATTGCCAAAGTCACGGCCTGGGTTTTCATTCCAGGTATCTTCTAGCACACGGGTAGCGACGGTTGTGGGCAGCAAGTCAGCCCGGCCTAGCTGGTAATACAATTCGGCCGTTGAGCTTAAACCGAAAAAAGAAACAATCCTTTCATGGGAAAAATCTGGCATTCCCAACATTCTCAGTTCCTGTTCCAGCAAAGCCTTGCCCTGTGAAATAGCCTCCTCTTCACTCAAACGGCGGAACCAGCGCCGAGCGTGTGTACGGGCATAATTGGTTGTCAAATAACCCAGGTCCTCATCCAGCCAGGAACGATGAGGCCCTTGCTTGATGCGTTTTGTCACTTTAACCTGATCACCATGTGTCAACGGTTTGTTCAAAGGATACAAAACGCCATTTACTGTTGCAGAACTGCTTTGGTTACCCAATCCAGTATGGATAGTGTAGGCAAAGTCCAAAGCTGTTGCCCCCACAGGCAAATCTACAGGCTCACCTTTTGGCGTGAACACCTGAATTTGCTTGCGAAAGACATCTTCTACCACGCCTTTTACGCCAACGGTTGGGTTTTGTGGCTCCAGAGCAATGTTCTCCTGAATGTTTTCCAAAAAGGCATTGACTCTGTCAGCGATTTCTTTTGACCAGTATTGTGAATCTTTGTATCGCCACTTGGCTAATACCCCGATTTGGGAAACGATGTCCATTGCTTTTGTACGGAAACGGACTTTTACCAGATTACCAGACGTATGAATAACTGTGGTATGCAGGGAGCGGTAGAGATTGTCTCTGGGGTTGGCGATGTAGTCATCGAATGTGCCGGGGACGGGTTTCCAGAGCTGGTGGATAAGGCCTAATGCCTGATAGCAGGAGACCCAATCTTCCAAAAGGACGACCATACGGATGGCGCTGTCTATTTCGCGGGAGCCGTATTTTTTGCTGGTGAGGTCTTGATAAAGGGTGTAGATGTTTTCGGGTGAATTATAGATGTTCAGGACATTTAAGTTGGCTTCCAGCAAGCATTCCAGAATTTGCCCGCTGACGGTTTGGGAAAGTTCATGCTGTTTTTTTAGGAGTTTGTCGCGTTGGGATTTGATGAATTGGTATGAGTGGGGCTTGATGACTTCGAGGGAGAGTGCTTCCAGTTCGTTTTTTACTTTCCAGATGCCGAGCCTGTTAGCGATGGGTGTGTAGACGGTAAGTGTTTCGATGGCCTTTCGTCGCTGGCTGGCTGGTGACATGGCCTTGATGGTGCGCATGTTATGAAGTCGGTCGAACAGTTTGATGAGGACGACGCGAACATCGTTGGTCATGAAGTCGAACATTTTTGCCAGGGAGGCATCTTGTAGTTGGGCAGGGGTTAATTGTCGCCCTTTGGCAATGCCGGCGCTGACGTCTTTTAGTTTGGTGACGCCATCGACGAGCATGGCAACTTCTGTGCCGAATTGGTCGCGCAATTCCTGAAGGGAGACTTTGGTGTCTTCGGCGATGTCGTGCAGGAGGGCGGCGCAGAGGGTGTCGGCGTCGAGGTTGTATTCGCTGAGGTAGTAGGCAACGGTAAGGGGGTGGGTGAAGAAGAGTTCGCCTGATTTGCGGCGCTGTTCGCCGTGTTCGCGCCGGGCTACTTCAAAGGCGGCTTGCACTTTTTTCAGTTCGTTTTTGCTCAGATATTTTTGGACGCTTTGGAAGAAGTCATCTGGGCTGGGTGGTGTATATTGAACCATATGTTTTTATTTGTTGTGCGTTTGTTGTATGTATTTGTAAATGTGGTTGTGTGCCAACGGCCGTTTCTCTTTATATCTGATGTTTATTAGGTTGGTATGTGTATATTTTACCAAAAAGTGAGGTAAACGGCCGTTTCCTTCATAAAGCTGTCTATATTGAATGTTATTTATTGTCAGGGGGTGTGCGGCAGGCGGTTGTTAAATTAGCCGCCTGCCGTTTGTTATACATGTGGATTAATGTTGATGTTTGAAATCGACAAAGCGATAGCCAACACCTCTTTCTGTGAGGATATATTTGGGATTTGCGGGGTCTTCTTCAATTTTTTTGCGCAGGTAGTTGATGTACAGGCGCAGGTAATGGGTTTCATCCCGATATTCATAGCCCCACACTTTTTGCAGCAAGGTTTCATGGGGAACAACCCAACCGGCATTTTGAATAAGATGGTTGAGCAGCCGGTATTCTGTGGGGCGCAGGTCGATTCGTTCGCCATTGACAATGACTTGGTGGCGGTTGAAATCTACTTGCAGGCGGTCGTCGATTCTGAGAACGGTTCGCGGTGGGGGGGCAGGCCATTCTGCACGCCGGAGAACGGCCGTTACCCGGCTGTTCAGTTCGCCAGGGCTGAACGGTTTTGTAACATAATCATCGGCTCCCAGATTTAATCCACGAATAATGTCCTCCTCCTCACTTTTTACAGTCAGCAAAATGACAGGCACGGTGGAGATTTCACGGAGCAGGGATAATGTTTCAAAGCCATCCATCTCCGGCATCATGACATCCATAATAATTAAATCTGGATTATGCTGGCGAATTTGATCCAGGGCTTTGATGCCATTTTCGGCTTCAATAACCTGATAGCCTTCCAATTCCAGATTCATACGGATGAAGCGCCGCATTCGGGCTTCATCGTCTACAATCAAGATAAGTCGTGGGGCTGTTGGTTCCAGTGATTCAGGGACTTGTTCAACCATTATTCACGCACAAAGCCTATAACGTCTTCAACATCTGCAGATGGCAGGATTTGAATAAAATTGATGCGATGAACCGGAAAGACCAATGTGGTGACATCTTCATCCACGTAGTGGACATCTTTGCCGTCGCGGAGGCGCGGGTTGTTTAGCACCAGAAGTTGGTCTTGCGGGTCTGGCATTTTTTCTATTTCGCAAACGATTGGGTCTTCGTTGGCAACGTGTACGATTACGGTAATCATGGTTTTTTCCTGTTTGTTTTTACAAGGGTAATGTATGGTAAAGTGGCGGCAAATGCCAACTTTGCCAATTTATTTTAGGATTTTGTGTTGTTTTCTTCAATAAAGACGTGGATGAGTAGATCGCCGAAGCGTAGTTCGTCGCCGTTTTGGATGGGATACGGCCGTTTCGGGGAAAGCCGATTGTTATTAATCATCGTGCCATTCGTGCTGTTTTGGTCAATGACAATCAAGCCGTTTACTGTCGCTTGAATCAGGGCATGGTTGCGAGAAACACCCAGCTCGGCGCCATTATATGGGGACAAATCCAATTCCGGCACTAAACCCGTTTCATAGTCGGCACGGCCCACGCGCAGATGGGATGTAATTTCAAACTCTATGCGTTGGCGGTTGTGGGCAATGTACATAATCGTTTTAATAGGTGTATCTGTCGGATCCCGGCCTTCAGATTGCAGGGGAGCGGTTAAAGGGCGGGTAGCAAATTGTGAGAATGGCAAAACGGCCGTATCCTGGTCTGCTGCCAAAAAGCGGCCACATTCACTGCAAAACAAAGCCCCATCTACTTGAGGCGCACCACATTCAGGACATCGCATAAATCACATTCCATTATTTTTTCGGTTCAATTAACGCCCGCGTGCCATACTTCAGCCGCTTACGACCTTCATCAGACAGTTCGCCGACATTTTGCAGCCTTTCAAGCTCAATGGTGGCTTGCTGGGCTAAAGCCGTCTCACCCACTTCCAAAAGCCGGGTTGTCAAGTGGCGCATCCGCTGTGTTGCCTGCTGTAACTGTCCCGCATCGACATCCTTCCAGACCTGCTCATTCATTCGATAAAAATTCAAGTTACGTACAGCCTGCACAATTTCAGGAGAAGGTTCCACTTTGGGAGCATTTTTCAGGACGGTTAATTTCACCTGTTCTTTGTAAGTTCTTTGGCCGGGCGGGTTTGTAAAATCGGCCGTGATGTGAATGGGCAGCGTCAGCCGGGTTTCAATGGGCTGGGGTGGAACCATAATTTCCATGATAAATTTCAATGGGGAACGGATTTCCAGGTGACCCAGATGCAGTTCATCATCAATCGGGGTGAGCGGCTGCACAAAGGGCATTAATTTGATGGCGTATTTTAAGACAACGCCAGTAGGCATTTGCAGTTTCATTCGCAGATTTTCTGCAAAAACTGCACCGAGACCATTAATTTTCTTTTGCAGGTGGTCAATGATTTCTCGCGGCGATTCTATGTAAGCCGACTGTCCGCCGGAAGGAGCAACCAGGGCATCCAAAAAGGTGTCATTCCATTCGCTGCCCAGGCCAAAGGCGCTGATGCCGACGTTTTTGTTGGCGGCGTTTCGGGCTAGCTGCAAGCATTCTTGTTCATCACCATAGGTGTGGCCATCTGTGAGCAGAATGAGGTGGCTGGTGTATTGGGTGATGTCCATTTGCTGGAGGGTTTGGTAGCCCACGCTGAGACCCTGGAAGATTTCTGTGCCGCCGCTGGCCTGGATGGCGCGTACGCTGCTGCTGATTGTTTTGGGTTGGACGCCGGTGGTGGGGGGGAGCACAATTTCTGCCCGATCGCTAAAGCTGACGATGGAAAGGCAATCTTCGGGGGTGAGTTTGGCGGCGATGAGGTCAACGGCCGCTTTTACTTGTTGCAGTCGCTGCCCTTGCATGGATGTGCTGCGGTCTAAAACAAGGCAAATGTTTAACGGCCGTTGTGGTAAATCAGCCTGATTTGGCGGTGAAATGTCCACCATCAAGTAAAAAAGCTGATTTTGATTAGACTGGTTTAATTTGTCGCGGCTGGGCTGCGCTTTGATGGTCAGGTCTAAAACGGCCGTATCCTGCAGCAAGCCATCATAAATTGCCCGTCGGTCCGGGTTACTCAACACTTCAAAAGCCTGCTTTACTTCAGCAAACTGAGGGGAATCTTCAGGCAAATTCCCCACAATTGTGGCAAAAGCCTCCCGAATCGTTTCCGTGGAGGCATGAGGGGCAACGCCTAAAATTGTGTAGTAATTAGAATCGCCAGTCATAAAAGTGATGAGAAAAAATCAGCATCTCAACATTTCAGCAGTCCAGCCAATTGGCTGAATGCGAACTATAAATCAAAAGAAACGACGATGGCTGTGATGTTATCATAACCACCTGCATCCATTGCTTCATTGAACAGCATCGTTGCCATTTCTTGTTCTGAAATGTTTCTGGAAAGAATGGTTTTTATATCTTCCATTGGAACCATGCCCCGCCCACTTAAGCCATCGCTGCAAATTAAAATATGTCCTTTTTTGGGCAAAGCACGCGTGTATGTATCGACTTCTACTTCTTCAGCCTGGCCTACTGCCCGAATAAGAATGTGACCATAACGCATTAGAGTAATTTCATCAGCCTCATGGCCGACATCTTGTAATTGCTGTACCAATGAATGGTCATGGGTTACTTTTTCTAACCCTTCTTCTGTTTGTAAGAATAGGCTGCTGTCACCAACATGGGCTACGAATAATCGCCGCCCCAAAATAAGTGCCGCTGTTAATGTTGTGCCGCTGTCTGATTCCAGATCGTTTTCGTAAACGGCCGTGTTGGCAATTTGTACCGCCTCTTCCAACACTTCTTGAATAGGTGCATTCGGCCGGCCGCCATCATGCAGCATCGGCAAATAAATTTTTGTCAAAATATGTTGTGCCGCCATCCGGGAAGCAATTTTGCTTGCTACATTACCATGCTCATGCCCCCCCATACCATCTGCCACAATAAACAGCCCAAACGGCGTTAACAACGAATCGCCGCCCGTCTCAGACACAAAAATAAAACAGGAATCTTCATTACGTTCTCGCACAGCGCCGGGGTGACAGCGTTTAGCAAAGCGCAAAGAAGGCTCAATATTAAATTCTCCTGTTCCAGCCTTAATCACGCCAGTGGTAATAATCCCTTGCGTTGTTTCCTCTTCCGGCAATGGATTTGTTTCCAATGGCTCCGTTTCGGCGTTTTCATCGTGTTTTTCAGATGGATTGTCCATTTCTTATTACAGCCTTTTGCCTAAAATAAGGCATGGATTGGTATGTAAGTGATTATGCAGGCAAGGCATAGAGTATGTTATCTGTCGAGCCAATATACACAACATTGTCAACAATTCTGGGCGAGCCAATGACCGCACCTTGTGTTTTGAAGCGCCATCGCAAATCACCCTTTTTCAAATTCACACAGTAAACATATTGGTCTGTTGAGCCAAAATAAACGGCATCATTCCATACGGCTGGTGAAGAGTTTACCTGCCCCTCTGTTTCAAACTGCCAGACCTGGCGGCCAGAATTGGCATCGATGGCGTACAGACTCCCGTCGGAAGAACCAATATAGACGACATCATTGTTGTAAGCTGGTGAAGAAATGATTGGGCGGCGAGAGCGGAAGCGCCAAATTGTCCAGCCGGAGGTTGCGTCCAGGGCGTATACAGTGCCATCCAATGAGCCAACAAAAACAATATCATCGGCAAAGGCGGGTGATGATGTGACGGCACGCCTTGTTTGTACCTGCCATTTGGATTCCCCAGTGGATAAATGCAGGCAGTAAACGTATGAGCCTTCTGTGCCAAAGAAGATTTGCTCGGTATTGACGCTGACATATGGCGAGGAGCGTACCGGAGAATAGGCATTGGCTTTCCATACTTGCCGCCCTTTGACAATGTTCAGGGCGTAGAGGTAGCCGTCGTCTGAACCAAAGAAGATGTGGTCTAGTTCTACAGATGGGGATGAGTAAACGGGGCCTTCTGTTTTGAAGCGCCAGTTAAGACGGCCGTTTTTCAAGTCCAGCGCATACATATGACCATCTGACGAACCAACAAATACCTGGTCTTTGTATACACAGGGTGAAGAACCAATGCCGTCAGTGGTGGGGTATTTCCATAAAAACTCCCCGTTTGTATCCAGCGCATACAAGTTGTTGTCATAAGCGCCAACAAACACTCTGCCGTTTTCAACTACTGGCCGGGAACGAATATCGTCTTCACATTTGAATGTCCAAATGGGTTTGATTGCGGTTTCGGCAGTTTGGGTTTTAACGGCTGGCGCGCCGGGTTGTTGTACTTCTGGTGTATATACCTGGCCATCGGCAACGGCCGTACTTATTGATGACTGCTTGTTTTTCAAAGCCAGCAGCGCTTGTTTCAACTCTTCAGCAGATTGAAAACGCTCTTTTGGGTCATAAGCCAGACAGCGCATGATAATTGCTTCAAACTCTGGCGAGATTTTTTTGTTAACGGCCGTAATCGGTCTTTCTGCAAACGTAAAAGGCGGCTCCAACCGAGGGTCTTGCTTGGTCAAAATATGGTGAAACGTAGCCCCCAGCGCATAAATGTCACCGGCCGGGGTCGATTGTCCACGATACTGTTCCGGTGGGCAGTAACCCTCCGTGCCAATCATCGTCCCCTTACTATCAGCTTCAAACAGTTTGGCAATGTTAAAGTCAATTAGCCGGATGTTGTTGTGCTGATCCAGCATGATATTAGAAGGCTTAAAGTCCCGAAAGATAATTGGCTGCGGCTTGTGATTGTGCAAAAAGGAAGCAGCATCACACAATTGAATCATCCACTCAATGGCAGTATCCTGGTCTAAAAACTCCCCTTCTTCTTCCAGCCAGGCCTCCAAATCCTTTCCCCGAATCAGCTCCAAAACCAGATAGCTGCGGTCGCCTTCCGTAAAATAATCCGAGACATCGGGAATGGCGGGGTGATCCAGCATAGCGAGCATACTGGCTTCCCGTTCAAAAGATTTAATGGTGAGTTGGCGCATTTTGGGGTCGGGGGCAGAGATGACCATCTCTTTGATGGCACACAACTTGGTGGCATTGGTGAAGCGCATGTCTCGCGCCTGGTAAACGGAGCTAAACCCGCCAGTACCTAATGGGCCAACAATGCGATACCGATTTTGCAGCATATCTCCGGGCTGCAAACCAGCTCGCTTTGTAGATTTGTCTTGCTGCCCTTTTCGGCCAGCTAGTTGTCTGGTTGTCAGTCGCCCCATTTTTTATATTTCCTTTTTTCGCTGACTAATTATAAGTGTTTCGCAGAGAATTAATCAAGCGGACTGCAAATTGTGTGGTTGATACCGCCAAAGCCGTTCTCCCCCTACTTTTTGGGTGTAGTCGGTTATTTGGTTGTTCAGGTCGATACGGCCGTTAAAAAAAGTATCAACCTGCGATATATATGCGGCAATTGCATCTGTACGGCGGCTAATTTGTGCGGATGTCAGTGGGATAATTTCAACCTGCCAGGCTCTTTTTTCTTCTGTGGGAATCACCTGTGCGAGAGCGCCCTGTTCCCGCACATAAGGGTAATCTTCATAGTACCACAAGTTGCGGGAAAAGGCCTTTTCTGCGGCCGCCCGTACAATTCTATGATCAACATGGCCGCCCACACCCAAAGGGGCGACAATGCGTTTGGCAGGCGGCAGGGTTTGCAGGCTGCTGGCCAGTTGGGTGATGAGCGGCTCATCTGCGGGGTGCAGTGTTGTAATAACGGCCGTCCACTCCGGATAAAGCCATTCGCCATCATCCGTATGCCGGTAAATGCAGTCCGGCACATCCCAGTGCAAATAATCCGCACCCAAAATGTGGCAAGCTGTCACATCTTCCTGCCGCCGCAGCGCAGCCGCATCTACCCCCAACTGCCAGCGTTGGTGAAGCATGGCCGCAAATGGAGAAAGCGCCTCGTTTGGCGGCGTCCCGGCCATGATGGTGAGAATGAGGACATCTTCTCCGGCGCTGGTGAGGCCAAAAATTTGCCCGCCGCAGGACAGGGCGGCATCGTCTAAATGTGGGGACAGGTAAATGGTGTGGTACGATTTTTTCATGAGGTGATAAATTTTAGGTTTGCAGGTTACAGGTTGCAGGTTGCAGGTTTGCAGGTCATGTTACTTGCCACCTGCCACTTGCCACCTGCCACTTGCCACCTGCCACCTGCCGCTTGCAGTTCATTAT
>CAZRIB010000132.1:0-9395 GCA_964600035.1 uncultured Ardenticatenaceae bacterium
GTTTGCCCATTTGCTTTTTTAGACGACAATATCATCCATGAAACGGCTATCATCACGACAGTGGATTTCAGGCATGTTCATCGTGTTGGGGCTGGCCTTGCTGCTGGTCTTTGGCATGCGTGCCTTTAATCATTTGCGCACAATGGAATATGCCCGGCATCATACCTTTGCCTTTGGCCAAACGGATGTTACGGCCGTACGCCCATGGATGAGTATGCGCTTTGTGGCTTCTGCCTACGCCGTGCCGGAACCCTATCTCTACGAATCACTCAACATTGACCCGTCCCACTTTCGGGATGATTTACCCTTGCGCTTTATCAATGCGCGTCAAGGCTGGGGCACATCCCCCAATGGCGACTACCCCGCCATCATAGACAAAATCCAGGCTGCCATTCTGGCCTATCAAGAAGAACCAGTCGCCACTGGCCTGAACCGGGTAGAACCGTGGATGAGTGTGCGCTATGCCGCCCATGCCACTGGCATCCCGGAAGATGAGCTGCTGGCCGCCTTGCAGTTGGATGCCGCGCTTGCGGCTGTGCCGCTGGACAAAGCGGCACGAGATGCAAAATGGCCGGGAGGGAGTAAAGCACTGGCAGCGGCCGTTCAGCAAGCCATCCAAACCCTTACCCCGCAGCAGGAGCAGCCGTGAATCTGGAACTGCTGCAAGAAAGTATTCTCGCCTGGATGCTTGTCTACGGGCCGATGGTATTGGCAACGGCCGTTCTCATTGGCGCGCTCGGCCTACCCCTGCCCGGCACACTGTTCCTCATCGCCGCCGGCGCCTTTGTCCGGCAAGACATTCTCAACATATGGACAACCCCATTAACCGCACTGGTTGGCGTGGTAGCAGGCGATGTCATTGGCTATGCGCTGGGCTGGCGGGCTGGCGGCTGGCTGCACGGCCGTTACGGCAATAAGCCAACCTGGGTACAGGCAACCCAAACCTTCAACCAACACGGCGGCTTCGCCATCTTCATCACCCGCTGGCTCATCACACCCATCGCCGTCCCCGTCAACTGGATTACCGGCAGCAGCCGTTACCCGCTCAACAAATTTCTTTTCTTCGATGTGTTGGGAGAAGGCACCTGGATTCTCGTTTACGGTGGGCTGGGTTACTTTTTCAGCAGCCAATGGGAAACTTTAAGCAGCCTGTTAAGTGATTTCAGTGGTGCTATTGCCGGGGTGGCTCTGGTTATAATTGGCTTTTGGCTGACACGCATCCGCACCAACGCAGGCCTTAAACAAAAACATCCCCCCATGTATTAATCTCTTCCCCTCCCTAAACTAAATTCAGATAGAATTACCCCTTTTGAACATTCCAAACTTAATCAGTGACTGCTCCGAAAAAAGCCAAGAATTATACGAATTTCGTAACTATACAGCCTCTCTAGCTGTGGCCGGTGTCCTCACCGCGCCACCAGCGGGCACGGTCTAGAGAGCAGCCCTTCGGGACTGAGATTGCAGCCCGAGCACCTGTATAGTTACCGAATTTCACAAATTCTTTCTCTGGTGTTTCTTTGCGCTCTTTGCGTGCTTAGCGGTTTTTTCAGTAGACTCAATCAGTCATCGCATTTTCTAACAACAACGTGTCAAATTCACGTGATGCTTCAATTAATAATCCGCGAGGCGCAGTTAAACTAAACAGTGCCCATTGATCATCATGGGGAAACCAATCCATAAACCAACCGAGCATCCTGATTTGCGGCTCTTGGTTAATGGCTTCCAAGGCACTGCTTAACCAGCCTTCGGGGTAATTATCGGCGGGAAGGCGACCCGTTTCACTGTCGAATGTATTGCTGGCGTTAATGTATACAGGTTTTCCAGACGTGTACTCATACTGGTTAATAATATCCAGCCAATCCTGATAAACGCGAAAACCAGCCTGAGCCTTTCCCCATTCGTCTCGATGAAGGTCCATGAATGGTTCTTGCGCCCGTTGTTCAGGAGATAATTCCGGCGCGTCTACGCGACCAAAGGCCTGAATAGCAAAACCGTCGGGAGCTGCATCGCTGATTCCGTGTTCAATTTTGGCAATAGCGGCGGTATTGACATGAGCAACAACACTGTTCATGTAGTTGAGCCAGGGAACATCAATTTGATAGGTTATGTTTCCGGTCTGGTCACTGCTCCAGGGATTCACCGGCCCAACAATAACTTGCGCTTGCTTGTTTTCATTTCTGATAACTTCAATGGCATTGTTATGGATGTTTAGATCGGTTCCGTACCCATTAAAGACCTGTGCATACCATTCAGGCGTAACTGGATTTTCTGGCGATTGGGCGTTCGCACCTGCTGTGTTGAAGTTACTGCCAATGATAAAACCATAAACATCGGCCAAGCGTTCGTCTCGTG
Source organism: uncultured Ardenticatenaceae bacterium (assembly GCA_964600035.1). Taxonomy (GTDB): domain Bacteria; phylum Chloroflexota; class Anaerolineae; order Promineifilales; family Promineifilaceae; genus CAZRIB01. Next base: position 2,353 of record CAZRIB010000132.1, read on the forward strand.
CCAATCGCCGCACATAAAGTAGATATGAATCTAAAGCGGCATAATCATCGGGTGGGGGAATGCTTTGTCCCTGATCGTATTCAACTCTGACCAGTACACGCAGTCCGTTTTTATCAGCTTGCTGAACGCGCTGCGCCAAATCGTCAATGCCCCAAAACCGTTCTTCTGCCAATTGAGAATAGGTGATTTCTATGTCCCATCCTTGTCTGCCATGCCAATCCCGTTCCGGGTTGGCGAAAACGAGGCCTAATTTGGTTGGAACAAGTTCGTTCGTGTCAGGGATGGGTGTGGCAACGGCCGTTTCTGCCTTTGCCCAAAGTTGACAGCCCGTGTCGCAGTTATGATATAAGTTAATTGTTGTGGAATCAGGCGTTCCGCGCACAAGCCATTTCCACTGCCATATGCCGTCTGCATTTTGTGAACCATGTTCTGTTAGCGTTGTTTCTGTACCCGCTAATTCCAGGCGTACAAAAACCCAAGGGGTTACATCCTGAACAATGATCTCAAGTTCGTTATCTGTCTTGTTGATAATGCTGATTTGCGGCCATGTATTTGTTTGTGGCAATGAATCGGGGATGTAAGCCAGTTTGCCGCTGATGGGTAGAAGCCAATAAAGGCCACTGAAAATGGCGATAAGTGTAAATATAATTAGATAGGTACGAAGCGGTTTACTTATCACTGTTCTACAACAATCGCAGAGCGCATTTCCGATTGTACAAACGGATCTGCTACTTCATCTAAAGGTTGATAGGGATTAAAAATAAATATAAACAAAAATTCGTGCGTACCTTCTATTGTGGGGATTGCAATTTGTCCAGGTAAGTATAGTTCATGTCCGGGTGGTAGAGTAAGATGCAACAAGCCATCGTCATTTTGGGTAAAGGGAACCTGCATAAAATCTAGCATAGGAAGGACAAGATAATCACGGGATACATGATCGCTGTTGCGTGCCCATAGCTCGATATCTAGTGTAGTATTCGATTTTACAGATGTGCTTAACAATAATCGCTGTTGAGGCGATTCTTCGCCAGGTAATAAAGGTAACGCATTTACTAACAAACGATTTACTTGCTTATCTTCGCCAGTGATGGGTCGGGGAAGTGATGGTTGATGTATACAATCAACGACACATACTACAGTTCTTCGTCCGCTGAGGTGAAGACTGCTACCAGGTAGTCGCATTTCAAGGTCGGTTGGATGCTTTTCTGGTTCAAAAAACACGACTACAAATAGGTCATGCCATCCTTCGCCAGTAATATTTACTGACAGTGGTATTTCTAATTCTTCGTCTGGATTAATAACAAAATAATGTAGTAATCCTTCAATGCCATCAAGCGAAAACGATGTTTGTTGATAATCTACAAATAATGATACCAGAACCGCTCTTTCTTTTCCGGTCGATAAAATCAAATCTGTTGTAAATGGTTCACTTGCACCGATTTCAAATTGATAGGTAGATCGCCGTTCATACGGATGTATCTCTCGTTCCTCAGGGCGCAAGAAACCTACGCCTATGCTCCTGTTATTCACATCAGGCCAATCCGCAAAATGTACATTAGATGACCATGAATCATGACGGACCCATTCTGTTGTTTGCGTTGTAAATGCTTCTGTACAGGCGCCAGTGACATTTACCAAACAAATCATCAATACTACTAAAGCCAGATTTCGAGATGGTTTTAATTCCATTATTAATTCGCCTCTGTGACAAGAAAAAGGCAAGCAAGTTTCTCAGGTGGAAACTTGCTTGCCAAGTTCTAATGTACTATGATGACCAAGAATCAGTGGTCATAAAGCTGGTGTTTTGATAGCCTGATTTTTGAAAATAGTGATAACCATTCTGCTTGTTTTGCGAGCTACCTCCATACGTGCGGCATGCCGCATGTGATGACCAACTGTTATCATCTTGACAGTGATCATCTAAACTCCAATAGCCGACCCACCAGTAAAGATATCCGTCAACCTTTATTCTATCTTCGACAAGATCGGAATCGCTTTCGCTTGTGTAGTGATGTGTCCATCCGCTACGATATACGGTAAGAGTTGCCGCTCCGTTTTTTAATGTTACAGGCACTTTACACGCGCTACCTATATCTCTACCCGCGATTTGGAATGCTTTCATGTCGCTACAAGCAGGATAATCTTCTAAATTTGGTTCGCTATCACCATCGGCAAATGCATTTCCCCAAGTTATGAGTAGTACTGCCAACAATATGGAAACTAATAGAATATGCTTCAACCATCCTTTTCTCAAAATTTGTTTCATGATTTTCACCTCTTATCACTTTTTAAGCGATCTAAAGAAAACTGCTCTTTCAATAAGCCTATTGACTTTGAAAAGTTTAGCTAAACCGAAAACATTGTACCGTGCGAACGTAACAGGCATGTTGCGGTTGTGTAACAGTTGTGTAACAGTTTTTATTGGCATAGGTCGGTGTATCTGGGGGGAATTCAGGAGGAGAATGTGATGCATGATGCCCCTCCTCACACCTCACGCATTACATTTGGTCAAGTTGGGGGGTGGCCGGAATGGCGGGGAGGGTGAAGGTCACGGCCGTACCCCGTTCCGCTCCCTCTGTCTGGCTGGTTATGTGGAGACGGCCGTTATGCACGGCCGCAACAGTTAATCCAGCATGACCCCAAAGGCAAATAACAGGAAAAACTGTTTTCGAACATAAACGGATGAAATGTCGCCCGGGAACTTATATGGCAGCATGCCGGCGAAAGAACCGCCTGGCCGACGTTAGTAGCAGGTAAAGTAAGAAGAAATACGTTGTCAGTAATAATAGCGCTTGCACCGTACTTCCCCTCCAACTACTATCTGCCACAACCTGTATCCAAAAATACGCCGTATTAAGAACAGCCGCTCTCAGATAGAAAAAAGGAGCTTCGTTGTTACGTCTGGCAAACACCAGCGGAATAATGAGAGCTGGCAGCGCGTATAAAATTGCCAAATACAGGCGGTAAACGGGCAAATAGTTAAACACATACTGCAAAACTTGTTGTATTGGGGCGAACCAACCGGGTTGGGAGAGTGCAGCGGGCAGTGAGTGAGAAATTTGCCAACTCTCAATAATAACGGCAAACCACGCGACGATGAATGTCCATGAGAAGAAAAGAGTTCCGGCGGCAACGATTTTATAAAAAACGTTGTACCGCGCCTCAATGTGACGGCGAAAGACCAATATCAAAATTAGCAAGATAGAAAGATTATGAATATCATTTGCTTTACTCCTGTTAGAGTACCCAGGAAAACCGATTAGTACCTTTTCAATGAGGTCTTTGTTTTTTGTACAAGAATTTGACACGAATGGCACAAATGACACGAATTAAAACCATTTTATTCGTGTAATTCGTGAAATTCGTGGCGGAATCATTTCTGGTTTATTCAGGTTAGGCTTCCATAGGTGGATTGATTCAACTGTTATGCACAATGGTTTGCAAACGTTTTGTGAGTGTACACTGACAAGACTCACTACTTGAGCTTGTCAGTGTACATTAGGCATCTTTCAGGGAATTGCCAGAGATTATGGCCCCAGGCGGGTTCCCACCATAACTGCATATGCTTATGAAAATACATATCACTTTGGTGTATTAGTTGCTGGTGTAAACAACAGGTAAAGTGACGGAAGACCCAGCAAAACAAATACTATCATCAAACCAAAAAGAAATGACCCTAAATCTGATACACGTTCAATCGTATAGAAATAAATGACAAATGTGAAAGCTGCAACTGTAAAAATAGCAGCCAACAAACCAAATACTCTACGCTGAAATGGCGCAAACATGATAAACAGCCCTGTCAAAAGGTGCGTCAAAAGGACAATATCGGGTAGTTTTTGTTGCAAGTTATACTCTCCTCTTGCAAGCATTAGATCACCATGCAAATAAGTACTAAAAAAAATACTGCCGTAAAACAATATTAGAATAGCCCCGTATCCTGTTATCATTATGTCCGCTTTTTTTTGAAAGCCTGATTGTTGCATATTTTCCTCCAGGGTTAGAAATAGACGAACGAATGGGCAATATAGTAATATGATAAAGATGGACAGGATTTACAAGATTCTAACGCCTTATGTCAAGAAAAATCAATAAACCTCGTAAACCTTGCCAATGTAAACCCTGTCAATGTTTGACTTTGGTAAGATGTTGCCTTAGTCGTCCATAATCAACGCCAAACATACAATTGTTAAATGACTGCTTTATTGCAAAGGATGATCTGGCCAGGAACCTTCCGGACTACTATTATCACAAGGATTAACCCATTTGGGGCAATGACCCAATGCGCTACATGCAAATGCGTTATAGCATACTTCCCAATTGTCAGCGCTATAAAAAGTGGCAGTTGCGCTATCTGGTATCTTATATGCACGGCAACTTCCCCACGGCCATGAGTGATCCCTATAAATACCATCCACATTTTGTTCTGGAGGGGATGCCCATATAAGAGATGTACCAGTTTCTGGCAATACAGAGTATTTAGCTCCTGTCGAACCAGGGTTGGAGAAGTTCCATTTTACTTTTCCTGGCCCCCAAATAGGGCGGAAACAAAGACTTAATCCTTGAGGAGCAGGATTGGTTACATTTATTTCGGTTGAATATCGAACTTGAATGCCCAAAAGCTGGGCTTTCTCATTTTCTTCTTTGGCAATTAATGCTGCCAAATCGGTTTCTGACAGAGATTGATTTTGCATTAACTCGACATACTTTTCAACCAATTTGGCCAGTTCTTTGTCTTTATCCATTTCATTTCAGCCAAATTATTTTTTAGGGTTTTGCAAAACCAGTGGCATTGTAGCATGTGAATGTCACAGCAACGTCACAGTTGTGTAACAGTTGTGTAACATTTTTTTATTGACATAAGTTGGCACACTTTGGAGAATTCAGGAGGATAAGGTGATGCGTGATGCCCCTCCTCACACCTCACGCATTACATTTGGTCAAGTTGGGGGGTGGCCGGAATGGCGGGGAGGGTGAAGGTCACGGCCGTACCCCGTTCCGCTCCCTCTGTCTGGCTGGTTATCTGAAGACGGCCGTTATGCTGCCGCACAATCTCAGCCACAATAGACAGTCCCAGCCCGCTGCCCGGCGCGTCCCGGTTTGCTCGATAAAACTGCTGCGTCAGATGGGGCAGGTGTTCGGCGGGAATTCCCGTGCCCGTATCGGCGATTTGGCATTGAACCGTATCGGAAACGGCCGTCAACGACACAGTAATCGAATCACCCGCCTGACAATACTTAATGGCATTGTCCAGCAAATTGACAAACAACTGCTTCAATTGGTCAGGGCTGCCCAAAACAGGCGGGACAGGCGGGTCAAAACGAAAATTCAGGCTAATACCCTTCGCCTCAGCCAGCAAAATCATCTCGGCAATCGCCTCCTCCGCCAGCAAAACAATGTCCACCCTAAGCCGGGGCGCATGTGTACCAGCCTTCAATCGCCCCAAATCCAGTGTGCCGCGAATCAGATTGTGAAGACGAAGGGTTTGCTGGTGAACAATTTCCAATGAATGTTTTTGCACATCTGCGGGCACATTTTCTGAGCGGGAAACTTCCAAATGAGACAAAATGGAGGTGAGCGGCGTTCTCAACTCATGGGAAACGCTGCTCCAGTAAAGGTGCATCTCCATTTCGCGCTGCCGCTGTTCGCTAATGTCGCGCAGCACAATCAGACTGAATGCGCCAAAATGTCCAACCCAAACATCCAAAGTTGTTTCCGGCGAAGGGGATAAGGGAAACTGCTGCACGGCCGTATCCTGTTTTATTTGTTGTAAGAGATGGGCGTAAACGGCCGTTGTCGTCATCTCCTGCTTTACTTGCAGCAACCGGTAAGCATTCCGATTAGCAAACCACAAACGGCCGGACAACGAGAGAAAAACAACCCCAAAAGGAAAAGATTGCCAAACCTTATATTGCCTGTCATCAAATAAAGCACGACGACGGGCAGCCATCCAAACCAACCAGAACAAGCCGCACAACAACAGCAAAAACAGAAAAAGCGCCAGTTTGAAATCAACAACCAACATGGTGTCAATTATGACCCATCCGGACAAACAAGACGATAGCCAAATCCCCGTATCGTTATCAACAATTCAGGATTTTTAGAGTCTTCTTCAATTTTTGCCCGCAGCCGCTGCATATGAACATCAATCGTGCGTGTATTGGCCCGGCTTCCCCTCTCTCCCCAAACAGCACGCAATAACGTTTCTCGTCCCAAAACCTGCCCTTGACGCTGCATCAGCAAGGATAGCAATTCAAATTCTGTCGCCGTTAATGCTATTTCATCCCCATTACGCCGCACAATTTTGTCGTCAAGCAACAATTCAATCGGGCCGCAAACCAGCTTTGAGCATTCCTGTTGTTTGACAAGACGTAACAATGCCCGCACCTGAGCCAACAATTCTTGCGGATTGTACGGTTTGGTCAAATACGCATCCGCCCCTAAGTCAAGACCAATCACTTTTTCTTGCAATGTGTCTTTGGCCGTCAACATCAAAATAGGCGTGTAGCTTGGCTGTTCACGAATATGTTGGCAAATTTGGTAGCCATCAATATCGGGCAGCATAATATCCAAAACAACCAAATCGGGATTAAGCGCGAGCTTTTCCAACGCTTCACGACCGGTATGCGCCAGGATCGTTTTATAGCCGGCTTGAACAAAGTAGTAATTCAACGCCGAGGTGATGGTAGGTTCATCGTCTACAATTAAAATGTGATAATCTGACACGAGCTTTCTCCAAGCCTTTGTAAAAGGCCGTTGTCTACGGTAGGACTTTCAACTGACCGGGCGGACCGCTTCCCATTGAAATAAGTATTGGACAAGCCACAATGCCATAACTCCAGGATGTGTACTGTAACACGGCCGTGTCACCATCCGTATATGTTACATGAATAACAAAATCGTAACTATATGTGGGGGTCGTCATCAAAAATTGTGCTGAAACTGCTATTGGTTACCGATGCAGTTTCAATAGCCCACTCATTAACGGAATAAACTGGCGGCATCCCACCGGCATCTACCAAATTCTGTACCTCATAAACATC
>CAZRIB010000133.1:0-9365 GCA_964600035.1 uncultured Ardenticatenaceae bacterium
GTGACCTGGGCAAACAACTGCTTAAAGTAGTTGTAGAGCGGCTGGGAATTTCGAGAGAGGACGGCCAAAGGGGTGTCGTCGCCCATTGAACCTAATGCCTCTTTGCCGTCTTGCGCCATTGGTGCAATGAGCAGGCGCAGTTCTTCAAAAGTGTAGCCAAAGGCTTGTTGCAGTTGTATCAGTTCAACGTGCTCGGCGGCTGGCGGGCTGGCAGTGGTCTGCTGATGGGTGGGCGGCGCAGGCAGGTCGGCCAGATTGACCATGTTTTTGTCCAGCCATTGGCGATACGGCCGTTCCCCGGCAATTTGCGCCTTCAACTCCTCATCCTCAATAATGCGTCCCAGGCTGGTATCGGCCAACAGCATACGCCCCGGCTGAAGCCGTCCCTTGTAGGCCACATTTTCCGGCGGTATCTCCAGCACCCCCGTTTCCGAGGCCATGATGAGCAAATCATCTTTGGTAACAGTGTAACGAGACGGCCGTAACCCATTCCGGTCTAAAACAGCCCCGACTACCGTGCCATCCGTAAAGCCAATCGCCGCTGGCCCATCCCACGGCTCCATCAACGCCGAGTGAAATTCGTAGAATGCCCGCTTGCCGTCATCCATCAGCGTGTGCTTTTGCCACGGTTCGGGAATCATCATCATGACGGCATGGGGCAAGGTGTAACCGGCCAGTACCAAAAATTCCAGTGTGTTGTCGAACATGGCTGTGTCGCTGCCGTCCATGTCGATGATGGGCAAGATTTTTTGCAAATCGTCGCCAAATGCCGGGGAAGCCAGCAGGGCTTCACGGGCACGCATCCAGTTGACATTGCCGCGAACGGTGTTGATTTCGCCATTGTGGATGACGTAGCGGTAAGGGTGGGCGCGCTCCCAGGAGGGGAAAGTGTTGGTGGAAAAGCGGCTGTGTACCAGGGCAACGGCCGTTACCAGGTCTGGGTCAGCCAGGTCAGGGAAGTACTGGCGAAGCTGCTCCGCCAATAACATGCCCTTGTAAACCAAAGTCCGCGACGACAAGCTGGCAAAATAAAAGGGCTGTCCTGCTGGCAGGCCGCCCTTTATCTCATGTTCGGCCCGCTTGCGAATGACATACAGCTTTCGTTCAAACGCAAGCGGATCTTGCTGCTGTTGTTGTTGGCACTGTTGGTTTTGCCCAATAAAACAATGGTACATCTGGGGTTCGGCGGCAAGCGCTGTCTTTCCCAGTCCATGATTCTTGGTAGGCACGCGCCGCCAGCCAAGAAGTTGTTGGCCTTCCTGGGCAACAATTTGGGCAAATTGCTGCTGGCACTGTTGGCGTACGGCCGTATCGTGCGCCAAAAAGACCAACCCCACCCCATATTGACCGGGAGCAGGCAGTGTTATTCCCTCTTGCGCGGCCACTTTTTGCAAAAAAGCGTGAGGCATTTGCACCATCATGCCTGCCCCATCCCCCGTTGTCACTTCGCTGCCTCTTGCGCCGCGATGGGTCAAATTTTCTAAAATCTCCAAGCCTTGCTCAATAATTTGATGGGAAGGCACTCCTTTCAAATGGGCGATAAAGCCCATGCCACAGGCATCATGTTCAAATGCAGGGGCATACATGCCACTCTGCGATGCGTTTGCCAAAACGATGTCTAATTCTTTTGGTTCCATCTTCCCATCTCCTCTGATAAGCAAGCAAGGGTTATTAACGAGCAGTCTTGTGAAGGTTTATGTGTAAGGATTAGGGACGAAAACGGGCACAAAGCCTGCTCCCCTTTTAATCCTTATCTCTTCTCAAGGTTTGTGTGCAAGGTACACTATGGTGTCTTTTAGTATAACGGCCGTACCCCAATTGATGAATTAGTCACATTGCACAATATATCTGGGCAATCGTTCTACAAATTGTGCGTTGACGAATGGGGTGGTTTGCCGGTAAGATGGTAAACGTTGCGCAAACAGAATATTTTTTTGAGGCCAGGACGCCTTTTGTACCCAACACAAAACCAGTGGGTGCAAAAGGCGTTTTTTGTTTTTACTCCCAATTTGGCGCCGAATTGGAGCAAAAACGCCTCAGCAAAAAGTTGCTTAACAAACAGCAGTAGGAGGATTACAAGATGTTAAAACGTCATAGTCGCACCATTCGGCGCATATTGAATGTAACGGCCGTCATCGGTCTGTTAATCTTTGTCAACAAAAGCGCATTGGCACAGGAAAGCGAAACGGCCGTAAACGCCATAGACACCGTCTGGGTGCTCGTCGCCGCCTTCCTCGTCTTCTTCATGCAAGCCGGTTTCGGCTTCCTGGAAGCAGGGTTCGTCCGCTCCAAAAACGTCGTCAACATCATGGCCGAAAACCTCATGGACACCACCATGACCACCGTCGGCTTCATCATTGCCGGTTTTGGCATCATGTTCGGGTCAGGCAACGCCTTCTTCGGCACAGAATGGTTCTTTCTAAACGGCCTGCCCGACGTATTCCCCGGGCTAACCATCCCCACCCTCGCCTTCTTCTTCTTCCAATTCGCCTTCTGCGCCGCTGCCTCCACCATCGCCTCCGGCCTCATGGCAGAACGCACCGACTTCAAAGCAGACCTTGCCTACAGCTTCTTTACCGGCCTCATCATCTACCCCGTCTTTGGGCACTGGGTATGGGGAGGCGGCTGGCTGGCAAAACTCGGCTACCTTGACTTTGCCGGCTCCTCCGTCGTCCACCTTGTCGGCGCATACGTCGGGCTGGCAGGCACCATCATGCTCGGCAAACGCAAAGACAAAAAGTTCGGCCACACCATTCGCGGCCATAACATTTCACTGGCAGCCCTGGGCGTTTTCATCCTGTGGTTAGGCTGGTTCGGGTTCAACCCCGGCAGCCAGCTCAATGCAGACCCCGCCGCCATCTCACTCATCGTCGTCACCACCGACTTTGCCGCCACAACAGGCGCCATCGCCGCCATGTTCCTGGCCTACACCTACACCCAAAAATGGGATGTCAGCATGGCCTTTAACGGCGCATTAGGTGGACTGGTAGCCATCACCGCCCCAACAGCCTTTGTCACACCACAGGCAGCCCTCGTTATTGGCCTCATCGCTGGCGTCATCACTTACTACGGCGTTGATTTAATGGAAAATCTCAAAATTGACGACCCCGTAGGCGCATTCCCGGTTCATGGCTTAAACGGCATCTTTGGCGTACTGGCCGTAGGCATCTGGGGCACAAACGGCATTGGCCTGCTGCACGGCGGCGGTTTTACCCAGCTAGGCATTCAAATAATCGGCCTGCTAGCCGCCACCGCCTGGACACTCCCCCTGTCTTTCCTCATGTTCTATCTAATCGACAAGACAATTGGCCTGCGCGTCTCGGAACAAGTGGAAGCGGATGGCATCGACCTTGCCTACCATGGCATTGGCTCCTATCCCGAATTTATTGCCAAAGAATCAGGCAAAATGCCAACATCACTACATGGTCAGCTATCTCCATCTCCAACAGATTAGACCAGAAAGAAAAACGGCCTGGCTCGTTCCCTACAAACGAGTCAGGCCCGACTTGAGCAGATATGCGCCCGCCCAAATCCTTAAAACTATACCATATCTATGTAGGAGAGTGTAAACAATGAGTGGAAATGAATCGAGATTAAATGCTATTTCAAACGTGGTGAACTATGCCCCCATTACCCAGCCGTTGAGCTTTGTGGAAACACCTGCAAAAGAACTTTTTGCAGAAAATGTATTTACCACCAAGGTGATGAAGGAACGTTTGCCAAAAGCAGTCTATAAGTCCTTAATGAAAACCATTCGGGAAGGGAAAAAATTAGACCTTTCAACGGCCGATGCCGTCGCCAACGCCATGAAAGATTGGGCAATTGAAAAAGGGGCAACCCACTACGCCCACGTCTTTTACCCGTTGACCGGCTTAACGGCCGAAAAACACGACAGTTTCCTCACCCCCAACGGTGACGGGCAAGCCATTGCTGAATTCAGCGGCGAACAGCTCATTCAGGGTGAACCGGATGGCTCCAGCTTCCCCACCGGCGGCATTCGCCCCACATTTGAAGCACGCGGCTACACGGCCTGGGATGTGACCAGTCCCGCATACATTTTGGAAAATCCCAACGGCACAACGCTGTGTATTCCCACCGCGTTTGTTTCCTGGACTGGTGAGGCACTGGACAAAAAGACGCCCGTTTTGCGCTCCATGAAGGCACTGAATGAGCAGGCACAGCGCATTCTCAAGCTGTTTGGTCATGATGATGGCGCCATTGTCACCGCAACAGCCGGGCCAGAACAGGAATATTTTCTCATCGACCAGAATTTCTACCTGGCGCGCCCCGATTTGCTAACAGCCGGGCGTACCCTTTTTGGGGCCAAGCCGCCAAAAGGCCAGCAGTTTGATGACCATTATTTTGGGGCAATTCCCGAACGTGTACTGGCCTGTATGCTGGAAACGGAACGTGAGTTGTATAAATTGGGTGTGCCAGTCAAGACACGCCATAATGAGGTAGCGCCCAGCCAATATGAAATGGCACCTGTCTTTGAGAATGCCAATGTGGCAACTGACCACCAACAGTTGATTATGCTGACACTGAAGCGTGTAGCTGCCCGTTATAACCTGGCCTGCCTGACGCATGAAAAGCCGTTTGCCGGTGTGAATGGCTCTGGTAAACATGTGAATTTCTCGTTTGGCAATGCCACGTTGGGTAATTTGCTGGATCCAGGTGAAACGCCGCATGAAAATTCACGCTTTTTGGTCTTTTGTGCGGCTGTTATTCGGGCGGTGGACAAGTACGCGCCACTGCTGCGGGCAATGATTGCCCATGCTGGCAATGATCATCGTTTGGGGGCAAATGAAGCGCCGCCTGCGATTATTTCTATTTTCCTGGGTGATCAGCTGACGGATGTGTTTGAACAGATTAAGACGGGTAAGCCGACTTCTTCCAAGCAGCAGGGGTATCTGGAAGTGGGTGTGGATACGCTGCCACCGCTGCCGCGTCACTCTGGTGATCGCAACCGTACCAGCCCGCTGGCGTTTACCGGCAACAAGTTTGAGTTCCGGGCTGTGGGGTCGAATCAGTCGATTGCGTCGCCTTTGATGGCGCTGAATACGATTGTGGCGGAATCGCTGGATTATATTGCGACGCGGCTGGAGGCGGCTGAAGGTGATTTTGATACGGCCGTACAAGAACTTTTGCGCGAAATTATCACCGAACACGGCCGTGTTGTATTCAACGGCGACGGCTATTCCGAAGCATGGCACAAAGAAGCAGAAAAACGCGGCCTGCCCAACCTGCGCACCGCCGCCGACGCCATCCCGGTTCTTGGTCAGCCAGAAATCATCGAACTGTTTGAAAAGTACAACGTCCTGTCCCGGCGCGAAGTAGAAAGCCGCAAAGAGGTCAAGCTGGAACAATACGTTATGACCATTCAAGTTGAAGCCAATTTAATGCTCAAAATGGGACGCACCATGATCTACCCGGCGGCGGTTCGCTACCAAAGCGAATTGGCGACCAACTGCGCCAACCTCAAGGCAGCCGGTCTAGAGTGCGATTCAACCACTTTGCAAAAAGTTACCCAGTGCATTAACGAACTGCGTGATGGTCTGGACAAACTGGAAACACTCATGGCGCATGAATCGGACGACCTGGAAGCAGAAGCCCGCTATGCGTGCGATACGCTTATTCCGGCCATGAACGCCATTCGTGCCCACGCCGACGCACTGGAAGAAATGGTAGCAGATGATTTGTGGCCGCTGCCAACCTATCAGGAGATGTTGTTTATTAAATAGCTGATGGATTGACGATTAAAGATTGACGATTAAAGATTAAAGTAGATGCTGTACATTCTTTGCTTTAATTGTCAATCTTCAATCTTTTAATTTTTACAGGCGATGGGTAGCTGTCGCCTGTTTTATTTTGCACTGTGGGGTGACCCGGTACAATTGCCTCATGGCTACGACTCGTCCACAAACAGTTGCCGCACTCCGTGAAATTGCCCGCGCCCTTAGTACGGCCTGGGATTTGGATACGGCACTGGCTTTGATTGCCCGCAAAACAACGGAAGTGATGCAGGTTGATTCCTGCACCATCTATTTGCTGGATCCGGATGGCACAACGCTGCGGCTGCGGGCGACAACTGGTCTGGCCCGGCGGGCGTTGGGGCGTGCCATTTTGCATGTGGGCGAGGGAATGACGGGGTATGCGGTGGCTCATAACAGGCCGGTTTATGCGGCGGATGCCCAGCATGATCCGTTGTTTAAGGAAGTGGCGGAGGCAAATGAACGGCCGTTTCGCTCTCTCCTGGCCGTCCCCCTTGTCATTGAAAATCAAGCCATTGGCGCGTTAAATGTGCAGACACGCACTCCCCACCACTTTAGCAAAACAGAAATCGAGCTGTTGTCACTTATTGCAGACCTGGCCGCCGGCACACTGGCCAAAGCCCAACTGTATGAGCAGCAAAGCCGCCAAATTGAAGAACTGCGTGCCTTAGCCCAAATTAGCGAAGCAGTTACCTCACCCCAATATCTGGAAGACATTCTAGATGTGGTTACAGAAATGGCCGCAAATTTGATGGATGCGGCCGTTTGCTCCATCTTCTTGCTGGATAAGGAACGCAGTCATCTGGAACTGTTTTCGGCCAAACACCACATGACATCTTACCAACGTCGCCCCCCTCTGGCATTGGGGGAAGGAATTGTGGGGCAAGTGGCGGCAACAGGTCATACGATTGCAGTGCGTGATGTCACCACACACCCTGATTATGTTAACAAAGAGCAGGCAAAAGCAGAAGGTCTTGTTTCCATGCTGTGTGTGCCGTTAACTGTGCGCGACCGGGTTATTGGCGTATTTTGCTGTTACACTGCCCAACCCACTGAGTTTACAAACGAACAGATTTCTCTTTTTACAACGCTGGCTAACCAAACGGCACTGGCTATTGAAAATGCGCAGTTGGTTACAAATGCGGCCGTTATGAGAGAAATGCATCATCGCATTAAAAATAATTTACAAACGATTGCCATGTTGATGCAGCTGCAAATTCCTGAAGCGGCGCACCTGGACACACGGCGGGTTTTGGAAACGAATATTCACCGCATTCACACCATTGCGGCCGTGCATGAAATTTTGTCTGAACAAGGGTTTCATCTGGTAGAGGTGAAGAATGTTCTGGAGCGGGTGCTGCACGCAATGGTAGAGGCTTTGTCGCCGCCTGGGGTGTCGTTGTCTTTGTCTGTGTATGGGGATCCGCTGCTGCTGCCCAGCCGGGCGGCGACGGCTTTGGCACTGGTGGTGAATGAGTTGGTACAGAATGCGTTGGAACATGCGTTTGTGGGACGGGTAAACGGCCGTATTGAAATTTCTCTTGGCCGTTCCCCGGAAGAACTCATTATATTGGTGCGCGATGACGGCATTGGCATGGCGGCTGATGTGTCTCCCGGATTGGGAACCGAAATTGTGGAGACATTGGTACAAGCTGATTTGGAAGGAAAGATTAAATACAATCGCCTGCCTGAGGGGGGAACAGAAATTAGTCTGCGCCTGCCTCGTTCCCTGGAACGGCCGTTGCGAGTGGAAAATTGACAAAAAATCATAAATGGCAGTCAATTTCCATCCCCTTCTAGATTATTTTGTGATTTTTTATACAATGATACAGGCAGCGACGCAGGTTTGGTTGTAGGTAGGGAGCAAGACAGCAAATTGAGGAACAAGCAGAGTGCTGCCCGTAATTCGAAGTCCGTATACCGTTTTCCAAAAACTCAGCAATGTTGTTAAAGGATGTAATGGCAACGCCACTAATTCAACGAATTCTAGCAGAGAAAGAACGCTCCAGGCGTGTCCATCTGTTTATTGTAGGCGAGGACAACGAGGTAGCCGCCTTCCTTAAACAAAATTTATCGTTGTCATACCAGGTTGCTGTTTTGGAATATGGAAAAGATGTGATAGCGGCTTTAGAGCAAGGCACACCCGGCTTTTTAATTATTTCATCAACGCTGCCAGATATGGATTTTTTGGCACTGCTGCGAGCTGTGCGACATCATCGAAACGGCCGTTTAGTCCCCATCATCATACTTGGCCAGCCAGAAGACAGCCGCGAACGTAAATTAGCTGCTCTGGAGCTGGACATTGACGATTACATCACCAAGCCGTTTGATATTGATGAACTGCGTTACCGTATTCGCAATATTTTGCCCAATCCGCACCAATCGACTGATTTGATTACCGGGCTGCCGGGCTGGCTGGCGGCTGAATTTACGTTGAGCCATTTGATGACTGAGTCCAATTGGACTGTCATGCTGGTGCGTGTGAATCATTTACGGCCGTACCGTCAAGTGTACGGCTTTATGGCTGGCAATACAGCTCTGCGAACAGTGGCACAACTGCTGGAAGCGGCCGTTTCCCGTTTCGGCAAATACGATGATTTCATTGGCTATTTAGGTGAAGAAGATTTCCTCATTCTAACCACCAGCCCCGAAGCCCGGGCACTATCAATGGAAATTCGCCATCTGTTCCACAACGAACTCCCTGTTTTTTACACACCACCCGATTTAGCCCGAAAATGGATTCAAGTAGAAAACCAGGAACCGGTCCCACTCATGTCCATTTCCATTGGTATGATCGATGCCCGCCACCAATCATTCAACTCACCGCTGGAAACCATCGAGGCCGCTGAAAATGCCCTGAATGGGGTCGCACAGCCCTAAAAACTAAACACAGAACACCGTTCCCCATCCCACCCGCAAAAAAAGATTATGAAAATAATTATCGCCGACGATGAATCCATCATACGGATTGGACTGAAATCCATGCTGCAGCAAATGGGGCATGAAGTCTTTGCCGCTGCCAACGGGCGGGAAGCCCTGCAAATGGCCAGCCGTCACCAGCCAGACCTCGCCATTCTGGACATAAAAATGCCTTTTACAGACGGCCTGCAAGCGGCCGAAACATTAAGCCGCACCCGTCCCATTCCCATCATCATTCTCACAGCCTTCAGCGATGAAGCCATGATAAATAAAGCCACCAACCTTCCCATTCATGCCTATCTGGTAAAGCCTGTTCAACGGCACGATCTTGCTGCTGCCATTGCCATTGCCAGCAAACGGTTTGCCGAACAAGCCGCCCAGCAGGAAAAAACCGCCCAATTGGCACAAACTTTGGCGGAGCGCAAGACAATAGACAGGGCAAAAGGCGTATTAATGGCCAAGGGGATGACAGAAGCAGAGGCTTACCAGTACCTAAAAAAAACGGCCCGCCAAAACCAGGTAACCATTTACCAGGTAGCGCAGGCCGTTATTAAAGTTACAAAAGATTGATGATTAAAGATTAACGCGGATGCGGCTTGCTTTAATCTTTAATCATCACTAATTATTCACTGCTTACCAATGACTGTTCCTGAGGAATTTCGGCAGGTTGTTCCT
>CAZRIB010000134.1:0-9303 GCA_964600035.1 uncultured Ardenticatenaceae bacterium
CATCTTCCAATTTACCTGAGGAAACGGAAACAATTTTACTTACGCCACGCAGTTAGGTGAATACGTTTGAACCAGGAAAACAATAATTTTTGTAACTATTCAAGTCTGGCAAGAAAACAAACCGCAGAGACGCGGAGAGCGCAATGATTTTTGAACGACGCAAAGAACCCGGCAAAAAACTCTGCGTCCTTCGCGTCTCTGCAGTTAGATTGCCTACACCTATACAGTTACCAAAATTTTTCAATAAAAAACCAGGGCTGAAAATATGGCAACAAAACTGTTAATGAGCTGGAATGTTCGACCAGAAACAGAGAATGAATATTTTGAATTTTTAGTCCATGATTTCATTCCCGGACTGAATCGGTTAGGAATTACAGAGATTCAGGTTTGGTATACGGCTTTTGGTGAATGTGAACAAAAAATGGCGAGTGGCATTGTTCCCACAAAAGAAGATATGGTAAAAATTTTGAAAAGTGAGGAGTGGGAAACGTTGAATGCCCGTTTGCAGCAGTTTGTCACAGATTACAAACATAAGGTGATTAATGGGACACGCGGTTTTCAGCTTTGATTTTTTTTGAATAGTTGGTTTGGTAACAAAAAAGCCTGCTCGATGAAAGCAGGCTTTTTTATTTGATAGATTTTTTGCAATTTTTTATGCCGTGCTGGAAACGGCCGTACTGCTGTTATCGCTCTTGGAAGTGGATGGCGTGGCACTTGACTTACTTTCAGCCTTTGTCTCACCCTTGTTTGTTGGCGCACTGGCACTGTTACTGCCACCGCGATTATCCGTAATATAAAAACCACTTCCCTTAAACACAACCCCAACCGAATTCACCACACGGCGAACGCGCCCTTCACATTCAGGGCACTCAGTCAACGGATCATCCATCATGCGTTGGCGCAATTCAAACTCATGTCCACAATCATTACAACGGTACGTATAAATTGGCATTTTGCTTTACCACCCTGATTATTCCTCGTGATATAAAGTGATTGTAACCACTGGTATACCAATTGACAACCAGCGCGGAAGTATGCTACAACCCTTTTGTAAATTTTTTGTTAGCAGCACCCTCATTTTCAGCAAAAAGGAAGGTAAATGATGTCTTCTCTTAAAGAAGTGCAAGCACGCATTAAAGCCCGAGTGTGGCAATCGATTGCTCAAGGGGAAATTGACACGGCCGAATTGCCCAAAGAATCTGTAGAAAAAATTGTGGAAGCTGTTACAGAAGCCGCCCTGCTTGAAATGGATGAAGCATTAGGCGATTCCCTGGCTGAAAATGCAGGCACAAAACTTTCTATTGAAGATGTGGATGATGAGGATATTTTGTGGAGTGGACGGCCGTTTCTCTCACTCAGCCTCTACTACACTATCACCGACGAAAGAATCCGCATCACAGAAGGCCTGTTAGGCAAATCAAAAGAAGACGTCGAGCTAATTCGTATACAAGACATCGACCAAAAACAAAGCATGACTGAGCGCATGCTCAATTTAGGCGACATAACCATTCGCAGCCACGACAGCAGCCACCCAATCATCGTCTTAAAAAACATCAAAAACCCGGAAGAAGTTCATGAAATTTTGCGCCGGGCTGTGCTGAACGCCCGCAAAAAACACAACTTCACCTACCGGGAAGAAATGTAGTTGAAAATGGGAAAGTAATTTGAGTTGGTTTACCTAAATTAATCAAATAAAGATTGAAGATTCAAGCACAAAGAATACTTGAATCGTAAGCGTTCAATTACACAGAGATTCACAGAGAAATCACGGAGTTTCGCTGAGAAAAAAGAGAAAAACGCTCTATTCTCCGTGTAACTTTGCGCATTCTTCGTGTAACTTTGCGTTCCATCTGAACGGATACCTTGAATCTTCAATCTTTATTCTTATTCTTTATCCTTCATTACTCCGCCAGTGCTTCCAGCGCACCTCTATCTAAAATAACAACTTGCTTTCTGCCAATATCCACCAGACCATTGGCCTTAAATTCGTTTAGGGTTTGGGTAATTGTCTCCCGGTATGTCCCCAGCATTTCACTCATATCTTGATGGGTTAAGCCGCACACCCGGTCGGTATCATGCTCATCCGCAAGCTGCAACAAAAGGGATGCCAATCTGGCCGGTATTGATTTGAATGCAATTTCTTCCAAATGCGTTTCAAGCTCTGTCAGTCGTGTACCCAATGCCTCCACAAAGCGAAAAGCAACGTCTGGCTTGCTGCGAATGAGCCGCTCCACATCGGAATGACTCATCACACAAAGCACGCATTCTTCCACTGCTTCGGCATAAGTGTTGTGCATGCCCTGCCCTACCAATGGCATTTCGCCAAAGATAGCACCGGGACCAAGTGTGCCTACAACTAATTTTTTGCCGTTTGGGGCAATTCGGTACAGCTGTACACGACCTTTTTTAAGTAAGAACAAGACTTCCCCATGCTCTTCTGGCATGTAAAAAATTCGGCCAGCTTTGCAGGTGGACATGGTTAGCTGCTGGTCCATTTTTGAAAGTTCTGCCGGTGTTAAATCACGAAAAATTTGAATGTTGGACAGATAATCAAGTTTGGCTTCCTGCATCATGGGTTTTTCCCCTAAAAATAATCATTGATGGTTGATGGATTGAAAATTAAAGCCGGAGACAAGTGACAGGGTGCATTATTGATCGCTTGTATACTTGCAGCTTGTCACGTGCACTATTTTTGATGTGGCTGTTGGGGAAAATCTTACCGGGGTGCGGTTTGCAGGGCTGCTTGCAGCATATTGGACAGTTCCTGACGGGTGGGGTTGCCTAATGAAATGACACGGCCGTTTAGCACATACGTCGGCACTGCAAAAATGGGTTCTGGCAAGACACGGCCGTTCATCTCCAACAGCTCAAGCGCCACCTCAGGAAAATTCGGAACCACATCCGCCACAATTTTGCGCGACTCCGCACACGACCAACAATCGCTGGAAACATAGACTTGCAAAACAATCATGGGCGCATGTTAGCACGTGCCTTACGCCATGGACGTAACAGGGCTTACATAATGGATATATGGATAATGAATGGTCAATAGGCTGCTATTTTCCCGGCAGAAAAAAGCCCACAACAGCCCCGCCATTTTCGCCGTTTTTAGCCCAAATACGGCCGTTATGCGCCGCCACAATTCCCCGCGCAATAGCCAACCCCAACCCAGCGCCACCAGTCCTGCGGCTGCGAGCCTCTTCCCCCCGGTAAAACATTTCAAACAAATGCGGCAAATCTGCTTCCTGAAAACCCGGCCCATTATCGGCCACTAACAATTCCACGCCGCCATCACGAGAAACGGCCGTTACCTGCACCCGCCCCCCATCCGGCACATAACGCAGCGCATTACTCAACAAATTAGACAACACCCGGCTAATCTTGGGCAAATTCATCATCACCACACCCGGTTCCCCCACAACCTCCCCAACCAACGTCACCCCTCGCCGCTCCGCCAAAGGCCGAAACCCCTCAACCGCATCCGAAATTAAATCCGACACAGTATGCGGCGAAAGCTCCAAAACCAGCCCGCCCGTATCCAACTGCGCCAACTCAAACAAATCATCAATCAACGTATTCAGCGCAATGACATCTGCACGGATGGTGCTGTAATAACGCTGCACCGTTTCCGGGTCTGTTACAACCCCATCATGCAGCGCTTCCACCAATGCCCGAATGCTGGTTAATGGTGTGCGTAAATCATGCGATGTCCAGGCAATCAGGTTCCGGCGCATTTGCTCCACTTCATCCCGATGGGCAGCCGCCGCCTGAAGCTGATCCGCCATCTCATTAAACACACGCCCCAACGCGGCTACTTCATCACGGCCGTTTACCGCCACCCGCGCACTCAAATCCCCATCCGCCAACTTTTGCGCCGTCCTTGCCATCTGCCGCAAACTATCCGTCAAACTCGCCGCCACAAACACCCCAAACGTCGTGGCAATAATCGCCGCAAACAACAACAACACCCCACTCAGCAGCAAATCATGCTTACTGGCAAACATTTGCTGCGACATTACCCACACGTTAAACAGCGTTGCCAGTGCAGCCCAGCCATACGCAAAAATCAACGTCAAATTCAACGAAGGCGAGCGCGTCCAACCCCGACGATACAACCCGTAACCCAACCCCAGCGACAACAACGACGTAACAGTCAAAGTGGTCACCAATGCGGCAATTTCCTCCATAGATGCTTGCAGCACAGCCGCCATTAACAGCGCCGCCACAGAAAGCGCCACCACCACACCGATGATAAACAGCCGCCAGGGAATGCGATTGGGTTCAAATAATTTTTGAGAAGATTTAATTACCATGAGATTTTCCAATGGATGAGAGGGTATTGGGAGATTGGGAGATTGGGAGATTGGGTAATTGGGTAATTGGGTAATTGGGAGATTGGGTAATTAGGTAATTAGGTAATTGGGTAATTGGGTAATTGAAGTATGTAGCACTCTTGTCACCTTGTCACCCCATCACCCCGTCACCTTGCCTCCCTGTCACCCTGTCACCTTGTCACCTTTTCACCCCGCCACCCCATCACCTTGTCGCCAATTACGGCTCAAATTTATACCCCACACCCCACGCCGTCAGTAAATGCTGCGGTTTGCCGGGGTCTATTTCTATCTTTTCGCGCAGACGGCGAATGTGTACCGTCACGGTTGAAGGATCTAAATAGTCAGTAAAGCCCCATACTTTTTCCAACAATTGGTCGCGCTTAAATACTTGCCGGGGATGACTGGCCATAAACCAGAGTAAATTGAATTCTGTCGCTGTCAATTCCAGCTCTTCGCCGCGCACAGTCACCAGCCGGGTTTTGGGATCAATGATGATGTCGCCGTGCTGCAACGGCCGTTCCCCGCCATCCGCCACCTTATCCCCACCACTGCGGCGCAGCACCGCCTTCACCCGCGAAACCAACTCCGCCGGAGAAAACGGTTTCGTCACATAATCATCTGCCCCCAGCTCCAGGCCATAAATCCGGTCAGTTTCCTGCCGCCTAGCAGTTAACATAATCACAGGCACAGACAACCCTTCCACATCCCGCAAACGGCGCAAAATGGTCAAGCCATCCACCTCCGGCAGCATCAAATCCAGCACCACCAAAGCCGGTTTCTGTTCTGCAATCGCTCGCAGTGCAGCCTGGCCGTCCTGGGCAGTCCGCACCCGAAACCCTTCCCGCCGCAAATAAAGCGTCACCACTTCTACCACGGAGGCTTCGTCATCGACGACTAAAATATCGCCTAAATTGGTCACATCAAATTTCGTGTTCATAATCATCCAGTCCGATTTTTACCTGAAATTTCTTACGACAAGATTACAAAACCATACGGCCGTTCCTTTTGTTAGCATTCTGTAATCATTTCACCTGCCGTCTATAAAGTATACTATTACTCAGTCAAGTGTTCTTTGATGGATACAAAGATTGGTTCAATCTCCGAGATTGAACCAATCTAATCCCTCATTTCACATGTGACTGAGCACCAACATCATAACAACAACAGCTAACATTCAACACAACGACTCGCTTATGATCATCTCAATAACTGGCAAATCCATCCAGATAGTGATGCTGGCCGCGGCGGCAGCCCTGTTTGCCGCCTGCCAACCGGCAACGGCTTCCCCAACGCCAACCTTACCTGCTGCCGCGTCTGCCACTGCGCCGCCAACGGCCGTTCACACAGCCAGCCCCCCGTCGCCCCAACCTTCCACAGAAACCCCAACAACGCCACCCACAAACACGGCCGTTTCCCCAGTCCCCACAACCACACCCACAGCCACTCCCTGGCCAATCCCGGAAAGCACCATCGATCTGCCCGGCGCACAACTACCGCCCGGCTTTTCCTTCAAACTATTTGCCGACATCTACCGCCCCACCAGTCTGGCCTTTTCTGCCGATGGCGCACTATACATGACCAGCTTCGACGGCACAGTACACATATTGCGTGACACAGATGGCGACGGCCGTGCCGACAGCGACACACTCTTTGCCCAGGGCTTCAACACCGCATTGGGCATCACCCTTCACCCACAAAGCGGCGATGTGTACGTGTCCGACATGGGACGCATTACCCTGCTGCGCGACACAAACGGCGACGGCCGTGCCGACGTGCGGCAAGAAATCGTCAGCGGACTGCCCAACGGCCTGCACCAAAACGACAATCTCAAATTTGGGCCTGATGGCATGTTGTACATGGGCATTGGCTCCACCTGCGACGTATGTACAGAAGAAGACCCCCGCAGCGCAACCATCATGCGCTTCGACCCCGATACAGGCGAAGGAGAAATTGTTGCCACTGGCCTGCGCAACCCATTTGATTTGGCTTTTCATCCCCAGACGGGCGACCTGTTTGCCACCGATAACGGCCGTGACGACCTGGGTATGGATGCCCCGCAAGAAGAACTCAACCACATCATCACAGGCGGCCACTACGGCTGGCCGGATTGCTGGGACAACAACCAGGGGCCAATGTGCGACGGCACAGAAACGGCCGTTGCCTTCTTTGAATCCCACTCCTCCGCCAACAGCCTCGACTTCTACACAGGCAGCCAATTTCCGCCCCCCTACCAAAACAGCCTCTTCGTCGCCATCTTTGGCTCATGGCTAAAAGCAGGGGTACAAACCGGCATCCAGCACGTCACCCTCACCCCGACAGACACCGGCTACACCGCCACCACAGAATGGTTTGCCACCTGGCCAGATGGCATGCCGCTTGGCCTCATTGTTGGCTCCGATGGCGCGCTCTATGTGGGCGACTACATTAACAGCAAAATCTATCGCATCAGCTACGGCAGCGAATAGGTGTGCAGGTGGCAAGGGGCAGGTGGCAGGTAACGTGTCTTGCAACCTGCAAACCTGCAACCTGCAAACCCGCACAATCTTTATTTTTGAAGGAGATAAATTATGAAGCGACTGACATTAACCATATTGCTATTGCTAACTGCCATGTTAGCGGCTTGTGGCGGCAGCAGCGAAACGGCCGTTCCCGCCCAACAGCCCGTCACAACAAACACAACAGCCACAACCGGCAAACCCCAGCTCATCGAATTTTACGCCGACTGGTGAGTGACCTGCCAAAGAATGAAACCCATCGTGCATGGGCTTGAAGAAGCATATCAGGGAGAAATCGACTTTATTTACCTAAACATAGACGACCCGGCATCCGAGGACGCAAAGTTAAAATACGGCTTCCGGGTACAACCCCACTTCATCTTACTGGATGCCAATGGCGAAGTGATTGAGCAGTGGTTTGGCTACAACTCGCCAAATGTATTTGAAGACGCATTTGATGCCCTGCTAACAAATTAGCCGTGTTCCGTTGGCCGTTGGCCGTATTCCGTTGGCCGTATTCCGTAGTCCGTAATCGGCACACGGCTCACGGCTTACGGCTTACGGCACACGGCTCACGGCTTACGGCTTTCTGGCAGTACGGCCAGGGGTCTTCGCCTGCTCGCAGGGCGGCCAGCGCCGGACTGTCTGCATACACACCTGCATAACGCTCCGGCAGCAAGGCGGCAATCTTCACCATAATCAGGTGCGTATAGGCCGCCAAATCGTCCCCTTTGGCACGCCGTCCCAATGCGGGCAGCGTATAAGGTTCACCAATGCGCACCTCCAGGCGTGTTGGCCGCAGCCGCTTAAAGTTGGCAAACAATTTGTCACTGTTGGCAATGCCCACAGGTAAAATGGGCACGTTTGCCCGGCTGGCAAGATAAGCCGCCCCGTCGCGGGCATGGCTTAATTGACCATTTTTACTGCGCTTGCCTTCCGGAGCCAGACCAAAAATGGCGCCGCTCTTCAATGCATCCAGGGCATCTTTCAACGCCTTACGGTCTGCTTCCCCGCGATTAATGTAAATAGCTCCCAGCCATCCCATAATTGGGCCGATAATGGGGTGGCTTTTCCATTTTTCACCGGCAAAAAAGCGCCACGGCCGTACCGGAAAGGCAATCAGCAAAATGGGCGTGTCTGCCGTACTCATGTGATTCACGGTCACAATAAATGGGCCGCTGTCAGGGATATTTTCCCGCCCCTGTGTGTGGACGCGGGCAAGCAGCAGCCAACTGGTGATGTACATCCAAATGCGTATGAGATGATAACGAAACATAGTCCTGATTTTACTCCTGATTGGCCTGTTGTGCTGTGACGAGCCAATTGACCCTTACGGCCGTTCCGCCGGGTGGCACGGCCGTAAACGAAAACGGCCGTTTCTCGCCAGGAAGCAGCACCCCATCCACCCCCGCCTGATAATAGCCAACAACCTGACCCTCAGCCCCATAAAATGTACCAATAACAATGATATGGGTCACGGGCACATCACTTTCATTCACAACAGAACCATTTACCTGCACCCGATCTTCGGCAAAAGTAACGGCCGTTTCGCCAACAGCCTCTGCCACAGCCACAGCCAGCACCTGCGAACCCAAATCCACCAGCGACTCACCCCCGGCCACCACCACAAACGGCTCACCAGTCAAAGCGGCCACATCTGGCAGCAGTACACCAAAGGGAGCGGCCTTGCCCGCAGGAATGACAGTGGCGGCACTCCAGGCATCGACAACTTGCTCACCCGCCTGCCCCGGCAAATGGAGCGACAGGCGCACATTGCCCACCGGCAGCTCGCCGTTATTCACCACTTCACCCAACAGCCACACAGCCCCGGTGGGGGTCGTTACATGGTTTAAGTTTGCTACCTCCACCTGAAGGGGCACGGCCGTACCAGCCACACTTTGGGCAACGGCCGTTGCCGGCGGCGGCAGCACAATTTGCTGTCCAATTTGCAGCAAATTCGCCTGAATCCCCGGATTCAACGCCTCAATATCGGCAACCGTCGTCCGCCGCTGAAGGGCAATATCCAGCAAGGTGTCACCCTCGCGGATGGCGTACAAAACAGGTGTGGGGGATGGGGTTGGCGTGCTGGTTGGCCGGGGCGTGGGGGTTAGCTGCAAAACAGCCGCCGTTGGTACAGCCCGCGTGGCAAAGGCCACACCAATTTCCGGTGTTGGCGTAGGGACAAAGACAGGTGCAGAAACGGCCGTGTTCCCATCCCCAAACTTTCCACACGCCGCCAAAAACAGCACAAACAGCAAAGCAAAAAAACGGCCAAATCGTTGCATAAGGGGCAAAGTATAGAGAAACCCCACCAATTTACCAATCCCAAATCCTCAATCTCTAATCTCCAATCCCCCAATCTCCAATCTCCTAATCTCCCAATCTCCCAATCCCCCAATCTCCCAATCTCCCAATCCCCCAATCTCCCAATCTCCAACCTCCCAATCTCCCAACCTCCCAATCTCCCCAACAAC
>CAZRIB010000135.1:0-4202 GCA_964600035.1 uncultured Ardenticatenaceae bacterium
ATGACATCATCTGTCTGGATGCCTTCTGCCTGCCCTTCAAAGTTGAGCAGCAGGCGGTGGCGTAGGGCTGCGGGGGCAATGGCGGCCACGTCGTCGAAACTGACGTTGTAACGGCCGTTTAGCAGTGCAGTTACCTTTGCGCCCAACATCAACGCCTGACCCCCGCGTGGACTGGCCCCGTAGCGGATATATTTTGTCACCATTGGCGATGGCGAACCTTCGGGGTGAGTTGCCACAATCAGTTGGGAGATGTACCGGCTGACATGGGTGGGGACGGGAACCTGTCGTGCCAGTGCCTGCATGGCTAAAATGCGGGGGCCATCGGCTGCGGCTTCTGCCGCCGGGCCGCTTTTGCCGGTTGTCCGCGCCAAAATTTCGTCTAAATCATCGGCGTTGGGGAAAGGAACATTGATTTTGAAGATGAAGCGGTCTAGTTGGGCTTCTGGCAGGGGGTAAGTGCCTTCCTGCTCAATGGGATTTTGTGTAGCCAGCACAAAAAAGGGTTTCGGCAGGGGGTAGGTGCTGTTGGCAACGGTGACGGTATGCTCCTGCATGGCTTCCAGCAGGGCAGATTGGGTTTTGGGTGTGGCGCGGTTAATTTCATCGGCCAGGATGAGGTTGGCAAAAACCGGACCTTTTTGAAAGCGAAATGCGCGACGGCCGTTTTCGTCTTCATCCATAATGTCTGTGCCGGTAATATCAGCAGGCATCAGGTCGGGCGTAAACTGGATGCGGCTAAAGTCCAGCGTGAGTGCCTGCCCTAGTGTGCGGATGAGCATGGTTTTGCCCAGACCGGGTACGCCTTCCAGCAGTACGTGGCCGCCGCACAATATGCCTGTCAGCACGGTGCGTACGACGTCTTTTTGCCCAACAATGACTTTGCCAACTTCGTTTTCAATGGAAGCGGCCGTTTCGCGGAATTGGTCTACAGATAAAGTTACTGTTTCAGTCATGGTTTGCCTTTTGGGGAGATTTGAGATTGGAGATTGGAGATTGTGTGCTGCCTAGCCAGGCAAGGTCTTCAGCAGATAACAGATCTGGTGCTGCTGCATAATTTGCTGATGGTTCATACAGAGAACGGCCGTTACTTGCTGCGGAACGCTGCTTTTTTATAGAGCCTACAAATTGATTGATTTGCTTGCCAAGTTGATTGAGTTGTTCGGAGTAAGTGCACCATTGCTCATTGGTAATTAACTCACGATGATGACACAGATTTAGCCAGTATTTGGTTTCAAACAAACTGCCGCGTGCATAATACAGGAAATTAATTTTTTCACTAAAATGAAAACGGCCGAATGCTTCTGCGATATTTGCGCCAATAGAATCTGCAGCTCGAATCAACTGCTTCCCTATTGTGTCACGATTAAACGAATCCCAATTTTTCAATATCTGCCAAAACGCATGACCTAAATTCTCAGCAGATTTCAGGATTTGCAAGTCTTCCATCGAAGTAGCCATTATTTAATCTCCAATCCCTAATCTCCAATCTCAAATTATGGTTCAAGAGAAGAGAAATAATCCCGAATATACCCCTTCAAGCCCAACGGAATGTAATCATCATCCAGTGCTTCATAGGCGGCGTCACGGTAATCGCCAAAGACCTGGTTGTAAGGCACTGTGCTGCCTTGGGGCGTAAATTCGGTGGGGGTTTGGCTGAGAAGTCCGCCACACGATGCCGGGTTATCGAGACATTCGGCCGGTAATTCAATGTCTACGCCTTCTTGTCCAGATAAATCTGTAAATTGAGGTACAAAGACGTTGTCGGCATGCCCGCCGCCTGGGCCAGGGCCGCCTATGCCTTCGCCTGTGTCGCCGCCTGCGCCCTGCCCTTGTCCTTGTCCCTGCCCCTGTCCTTGACCTTGTCCCTGCCCCTGTCCTTGACCCTGCCCCTGTCCTTGACCCTGGCCTTGTCCTTGCCCTTGCCCTTCGCCTTCACCTTGCCCCTGACCTTGCCCCTGACCTTGCCCTTGCCCTTGCGCTTGCTGGCTGTCACTGCCGGGTTGAGTTGGCTGTCCCGCTGATGCAACCTCTTGCCGTCCCTGGGCAACCTGTCCGGCGGCAGCCTGGGCTTGTTGGGCGGCGGCGTTTTCCTGGGCGCGTTCTTGCAGTGTGCCGGCTGCTTCTTGCAAGCTCTGTTGGGCGGCAGCGGCATCACCGTTTTGCAGGGCTTGGGCGGCATCGGCCAGGTCTTGTGCCAGTTCGCTGTCGATGTTTTGCAGGGATGCGGCCGTTTCGGCCAGGTCTTCCGCAAGGGCTGCTTGTTCTTCTGGGGAAAGTTCGGGTAATTGATCGGCAAGTTGGGCGGCGGCTGAAGCCGCATCGAAAAGATTGCCATTTTGCAGGGCTTGCCCCAGGCTGGCGGCGTTGTTGTTTTCGGCGAGGGGCTGGCCTGCATTTTGCAGGGCTTCCCGCAGGGAGGTTTGGTCTGCGGCCTGGGCCAGGTCACGCAGTTCTGCTTCTGCTTCGGAAAGGGCGGCAACGGCCGCTTCCTGTCCCACGCCGCTTTGGTCTAACTCTTGCAAGGCATTTTGGATGGGTTCCAAAAGCTGTTCTTGCTGAGCTTCTGTCAGGTCGGGATTTTTTTCAATTTCTTCGGCGAGTGCTTGCAGGGTGTTTTTTTGCGCTTCTATTTCTTGCTGGATGGCGCGCTGCTTGAGCAAGGTGTTTTCCTGGGGGTTGGGCAGCAGGATGGCAGCCGCCAGCAGGATGGTAGTGAGCAGCAGGATGAGCCAATCTTGTTTGTGCAGTTGGTAGGGTAAGGCGGTGCTGGGGTCTACGGCCGTTACCTGTTTAAGGGTGTCTTGCAGTTGGCGGCGGGCTATTTCTGGTGGGGCGGTTAATTGGCCGTTGTGCAGTTCAACGGCCGTACTGACGCGCTCTTTCAGGCCAAAGACAGCATCGGCAAAACGGGCTTGCTGAACCAGGGTGGGGCGCTGTGCCAGCAGCCAGACTATTGCCGCTGCCAGACCGGCTGCCGCCAGTGAAAGGGTGGTGTACAGAAGTTCGGTGTTGGTGAGAAACGGCCGTAACCGGGCAAAAACCGCAGCCAATACGGCCGTTAACAGACCAAACAACAATCCGCGCGGCAGCCAAAGCAGCGCGTCACGCACCTTGCGCCGTCTCTGCCATTGCTGCAAATAGGATTGAATCTGTTCAAAGTCCATCATGTTTGTAAAACATTAAAGATTGATGATTGATGAATAAAGAGCCTGCTTATTAATCATCAATCATTATTCATTAATTATCCATAACTATCTGTCTGCGATGCGGCGAATGCGCCGCACACTTAGCCAGTATAAAAGCCAGGCGGCGAAAATGTAAACCACCAAATACAGCATCCAGGGTGAAAAAAGATAAACCGTTTGTGGGCCAAAGGTTTCTTTATAGAAAAACAGCGCATCTTCCTGCAATAGAAAAACATCGCTAATAATTAACGTGGCCGGTAAATTGGTGGAGGCCAACGCCAGTCCCGCATAAGCCAGCACCATTTCATACACCCACGTCGTTGATGCAGAAAACAAAAAGACACCGGCTAAAGAAAGAACCATCATGGCGATGAGAGGCGTGCCAATGGTGACGAACAAAGTGCCGGCAAATGTCATAACTGTGGCGGAGAGCGTTGAGCGCATGATGGTGGAACAGTACAACCCCCACATGGCAAAGGTAACTGCACCGACCAACAGCAGCAGTTGGGACATAAACAGCTCAATAAAAGCGACCCCGCCAAGCAGGAAGGCAATACTTTGCAGGGGAATTGCTGCCAGAATAAGCAGCAGCACGTAGCTTAAAGCTGAGATAAGTTTACCCATGACAAACTGATTGGCAGAAAGCAGTGTGGTGCGGAGCAAATCATACGTTTGTCGCTCTTTTTCACCGCTTATAGACCCGGCTGTAAAGGATGGCCCCATAAAGACGACCAAAAAGATTTGAATGCCAAGCACGGTTGTGAACAAAACTTTACCGGCCTCTTTTGGGTCTGGGCCAAAGGGGGTGCGGGTAGAGGCGGCGTATGCCATGTAAATCAGGGTGACAAACGCGCTCATGATGAGCAGATAGACGGTCAGTACCACGAAGGCGCGGCGGCCTCGCATACGGCTGCGCAGTTCTTTAAGGGTGATGGGGTTTTCTATAATGGCGTGCCGTATACGGCCGTATATCGTTTGTCTGGGTTGAACGGTTTGTTCACTCATAAATTCACCTTG
>CAZRIB010000135.1:4302-9240 GCA_964600035.1 uncultured Ardenticatenaceae bacterium
TCATACACCCCGGCTTCTAGCTGTTTGGCCTGACGAACAAGACCGACAGTAAGAAGAATGAGGGCTAAAGCGTAAACGGCCGTTGGCCCTGTCATACCGGCCAATGTCGTCACCCAATCCGGCTCATCAAAGGCGTTGACGAACACAAATGACCATATTGCGTTGTTGTTCACCAACTTTACTGCCAAAATCAGGCCATATGTGCCAACCAGTGCTGTCATAGCCGACCGGGTACGCAGGGAGAGATACATCCCCATCCCTGCCGCAAAAAATATCTCCAGCCACGGCCGTATAAAAACCGAAAACCCAATGACCGGACTCAACACGGCCGTTTCTGCACCAAACAGCAGCAATATAAAAAAAGACAACCCGCCTTGTATTGCGCTAAGTGCCAACAAAAGCAGCCAGATACGCAGACGGGAAAGCGCACCCAACGTTTTAGCCAGAACAATTTCAATCGTAGGCAGCGGCGTGGTGCGCAAAATTTCCCAAGTGCCCCTATCCATCTCCATACTGATGGCGGGGGCGGTTAATGCCGGAACGATTAAGGCGCCATATAGCGACACGGCCGTTAACAAAAAATTTGGCAGGCACAAAAAACAGGCCGCAGCCAACAACGCCTCATTCCCATTTAGTAAAGTCCCACTGGTTCCCGAACACAGCCCTATTAAAATTGCCCCAATCAACAAAAAAGGCGAATAGCGCATCAGCGCGGCGTAAAACGGGTTTGGTGTGCCCCAGCCGCCTTTTTCTCTTAAATAAATCGGGTTATTGGGCAGCGCGCGCCACCATCGCCACCAATATGTCAGACTCAATTAACAATCCCTTTCGTCACCTGCAAAAAGACATCTTCCAAATCGCCATGTTCTTCACTAAAGGAGACAACCTGAATGCCCGCAGAGATTAGCTGCGCCAACAGTTGGCTAAGGGTTTCATCGTCTCCCTGAAAATTAAAGCGAATGGTATCTGGCGGCAGGCCATTTTCCTGACCGGCTTGCATATCATAAACGGCCGTGTTCTGTAACAACAACTCCTGAGCCGGAGACAAACTGCCCAACAGCCGCATCACAACCACCCGGTGCGCCCGAAGCTGCCGCTTCATCTCCTCCACGCCGCCAAACGCCACCAGCGACCCCGCCTCAATAATGCCAATGCTCGTACAAATATCCGCCACTTCAGACAAAATATGCGATGAAAAGAAAATCGTCTTGCCCATATTTTTCAGCTCACGCAGCAGTTCCCGTATTTCAATGCGGGCACGCGGATCCAGGCCGCTGGCCGGTTCATCCAAAATAAGCACCTGCGGGTCATGGGCTAACGTTCTCGCCAGGCACAACCGCTGTTTCATCCCCCGGCTGAGGCTTTCCACATAGGCATCTTTTTTGTGCTGCAAATCAACCAGCGCCAGCAAATCATCGACCATACCCGCCCGGCTGGCCTGGGGAATGTCGTAACATGCTGCAAAAAAGTCCAGATATTCCCACACCTTCATGTCATCATACACGCCAAAAAAGTCGGGCATGTAGCCAATGGCGCGGCGCACCCCACGCGGGTCTTTTGTGACAGAATGGCCGGCAATCCAGGCCTGCCCGCTTGTGGGCTTGAGCAGGGTTGTCAAGATGCGCATGGTGGTGGTTTTGCCTGCGCCGTTTGGCCCAATAAAGCCAAATACAGCCCCTTCTTCAATGTTCAAATTCAGATTGTTCAGGGCGGTCAATTCACCGTATTTTTTGGTGAGTCCGATAATTTCGATGATATTTGCCATGGCTGTTTCTCTTCTTACTCGTTTGTGAGGTTTCCGGTGTATAAGGGATACACTTCATTAATGTATGAGCCTGCGACCTGGGTGGCGTCGAGTTGGATGCGAACCCGGTTGTTTGCATCCAGATAACGGCCGTAATCCGGTACGGCCGTTTCCCCCCAATCGCCATCTTCCACCACATCCCAAACCTCTTTTTCCCAATCCCACAGCATCATGCGCGGCGGGGAATTGTAGGAGGCATCCGGACTGTTCAACACAATAGCCAGCGACGTCACTTCCATGCCATGAAAATCTGGCCAGGGCTGGTATTCAAACGTCACCCGTCCATCACCCAGATAAAACTCCTGAGGCCGGGCATCATACACATTGGTTTGGTCTATTACCCACCAATTTAGCAAACCCAATGGCAGGGAAATGGTGCTGCTTTGGGTCACTGTTCGCTCAAAAGGAATTTCCAAAAAGTAGAGCGTTGTGCCCATATTTTTGACCGTCTGCTCCTCAATGGAAACAGGCAAATAGGTTTCGTCTGACCAGGCAATGAGCAGGGCGTTGTCTATGCTGGCAGATGATGACAGGAGGCCGTATGAGCTGGTGTCCAGCGCTTGCAGCAGTTCCCAGCGTGGGTACAGCTCTGGGTCATCATAATAATCGGAAGTGCCTAAAATAATGTGGGCGTTTTCCATAAGCGGCGTGCCGGAGGATGAGCCGGGTACGAATAATGGGGTTCCTGTTGGTGATGCCGCAGAAGTTGAGGTGCTGTAAACGGCCGTTTTCGTCACTTCCTCACCTGGCGGAATGTCACCCAGGCCAATGACTGTGCCGGCAACCATGATGCTGGCGGTTTGCAGGGTGATGTCGCTGTTGTTGCGCACCCGAATTTCCAGATTCAAGGCCTGATTGTTGGTTACCAGCTTCACTTCGCCGGAAATGGCGGGCTGCTGGATGGTGGTATCGGCCATTAAGGTGGCGACTTCGCCGATGTCTATTTGCACGTTATGCAGGGAAACGTTGTTGCTGCGAATGATGCTGTCGATATTGACGTTGCTGGTAGCGTTGGGGGAAAACGGCCGTATCGCCACATTTTCCGGCAGCTGCAGATCGTACCGTGCCCGGCGGGGAGAATAGACCCCTACCAATGTTTGGGTGCGCATTTCTTCTGTACCGGCCACGCCGTAGGCGATATTCATTTGGTTGACAATGATTTCATTGCCGCGTAATTGGAAGCCGGTGAAGTAGGAAACGGCCGTAAACAACACAACCAGCACCGGAATGGTGAGCCAGGCCTTTTCCAACTGCCCGCGTTTTTTCAGCACCATGTAATTAACCGGGCCAATGATGATGGTGTAAACAAGGGCAAACAAGGCCAATGAGAGCGTTGACGGCAAAGTTAGAGAGGGCAGCCGGGAAACGGCCGATGACGCAGACCATAAATTTTGCACCCCATTCACCCATCTCGGCAGCGTTGGCAGATGCCGGAGAACCTCTTGCCAAAGCGCGCTGTTTCCGTCCCAGTCACGCAGGGGGGCCAGCGCAGGGTCTAGCGCCAAAAAGAAAACACCCCCTTTGCCCATTGGCCGCAAAGCCAGCAGAGGCAGGCCATCTTGATGCAGCAGCAGTTCGCCGCCGGCAGTTAAGGTGCTGTCGGCGACAAGGTAGGGGCCGCTGTCGCGGAATGGCTCTCCGGTGAACTGCTGCAGGGCTGGTAAGTCATCCATGGTGACTGTGCTGCTGGGGGAGACAGGCAGCCATTCTGAAAAAACGGCCGTTGTTTGCTGCCAGCCAGAGCCACCCGCAATAACCAGCAGCCCGCCAGTGTCAACCCAGCCGCGCATGGCTTCCATTTGTTTGCTGGTGAGTGTGCTGGTGTCGGTATTGCTGATGATGAGGGCGTCGATGGCGCGCCAGGCAGCAGGCAGGGTGGGGAGGTCATCAAGGCTTAAAAAGGCTGTGCCTGCCCGTCCGCTTGGGCCAGCGATGGTTTCTAAAAAGGCCAGCTTTTCCGGTTCCGGGCTGACGATGGCATACAGACGGTCGGTGTCATCGAGGTGGTTGAGGGAGGGGGTAACGGCCGTTGCGGCTGACTGCCCATCTTCTGTAATTAGCTCTACCTTCAGGTTATTCACAAACCCCTCAAGGTAGACATAAAGTGTTACTTGTTTGTTTGAGCGGGTTGGCAGGCTGATGGGGGTTTCGTAAGTTAGATCGTTTCCAAATGAGGAGCCGGTGGTGATTTGTAGTTTTCCTTCTAAAGAAGGGCCATCGTTTACGGCCGTAATGTGAACCGGTGTCCAGGTGCCATCCTTGTAATAGCCGTCATATCCGCCTGTGGCCGTCAACACAAACTGCGGTGTTTCCTGTGCCGCTGCAAAAGGTGTGGGCAGTGTGGGCAGTAAAAACAGGCACAACAGACACAAAAAGAACAATCGACGCAAGAGGGACGTGTAAGGGTGGGTGGTTGTTTTCACAAGCTAGCCTCTAAATGATTGATGGATTGATGATTGAAGATTAAAGTTGGTTTGTGGACTGTCAATAATCTCCAATCTTTTTAATCTTTACTCTTTGGTTTTTAATCTTTCACCAGTTACGGCCGTTACCGGAACTCAATTTCATATGTTTCCACGGGTGCGTCCGGGCGCGTTTCTATAATCCACTGTACGGATTTTTCCAGCACACTGTGCAAATGCGCGCCATCATTGCCGACAACCGCCAGCCCAATAACGGCCGTTTGCCAGACATCCTGCCCATCCACCTCAGCTGCCGCCAGCTTAAACTGCTGCTGCAGCCGCGCCAAAATCGATTTTACAATTCGGCGCTTTTCCTTAAGCGAATAAACACCGTCCAGCCGTAGTTTAATGACACACGTAGCCACTAACATGCTTGCAATTGTGCAATGGATTATCCCCTTCGGCAAGCACCCAGGTGCAGGCGGGTCTGCGAACAACTTGTCAACGATTGTTCCGGGTTAGGACAACGAATGGCAAATCGAACGAATTCGTTCCTTCATCAATTCGTTGTCATGCTTGCTGACCGACCAGTTACTGACAACTTGTTCGTGCACCCGGTGCAGGCAGCCGGGTGACGAGGTGACAATGACCCAATCTCCAATCTCTAATCTCTAATCCCCAATCTCCCAATCTCCAATCCATTTATAACTGTTTCACAAACCTTGTGCGTGC
>CAZRIB010000136.1:0-9226 GCA_964600035.1 uncultured Ardenticatenaceae bacterium
CTTAATGTTATTATCTTTCTATTAACTATCCATCCCCCGCATTATCTTTGCTTCACCTCCCTGGAGATTTAGGGTGTTAAAGTTCCTTATTCGCAAAATCGCGGTTATTGCCTTACTGTTACCTGCCATCAATGCTATTGGCTATTTTTATGCAGCTGCCCACCCACATCTGGTTGCACCCTCTTTTTTTAATGAACCCAATACACCGCCGCTGCCATACCGCATCTATTTGCAAGGGTTATTGCAAGGCAATTTAGGAAACATTACCCAGCAGGTGACAGTTGGAGAAGTCATCATAGACCCGCTTAAAAATAGTCTGTTACTGGTAGCGGTCTCTTTGCTGGTGGCGGTCTCTTTGGGTTTTTCATTAGGCTTGACGGCTATTAGTCGTAAATCGCGCCGGATGCATTCGGCAGCTTTGGTTGGATTAACGGCCGTTTCCTCTATGCCGGGTTTTATTTTTGGCGGCATGATACTTTCGGCAATGGTGTACCGAACGCTTTATGCCGGCGCCAGGCAAACCATTTTACCTATTAGCGGGTTTGGGGTTGATGAACATTTAATTTTGCCTGTGTTGGTGCTTTCATTGCAGCCTATGATGAATATTGCCAAAGTAACGGCCGTATTACTGGAACACGAGCTTCAAAAAGATTACATGCGGGTCGCTCGCAGCAAAGGGTTGGGCTGGCGGCAGCTCATTTTGCGACATGCCCTGCCCAATTTAATCGCTCCAGTACTCATTTCTGTTGGTGAATCAATGCGTCTCATGGTCGGGGCACTCATTATTGTAGAAGCGATTTTTATTTGGCCGGGAATCGGCCGTATTTTCCTGTTTACCATTGGTTTGCGGCTGGATGCCCGCCCACCCGGCATATATTTTGGCAGCCCGCCCCTATTAGCCGCCATTGCCGTCATTTTGGGCTTCTTTCTGTTATTTACAGATTTGCTAACAGGCGTACTGGTACACTGGGCCGATCCCCAAGGCCAACATACCGAAAGACAGGTATAAACAGGATCATGTGTGATGCTTAAGCGCAACATCCCCCTTGGAATTGGCCTGAGTTTAGCCAGTTTGTTTCTTTTTTTGGCAATTTTTGGGCCAGCCATTGCACCATTAGACCCGATGGAAATTTTTAATGACCCCATTTTTGCCGGAGAAGATGTATTTATTCCGTCGGTGATGCCGTTACGGCCGTTTCAACTCCCACAATTCCCCTTAGGCACAGACAACGCCGGGCGCGACCTGCTAAGCAGACTGCTCCACGCCATCCGCCCCACCCTCATCCTGTGCCTCATCATCGTCACAATACGGCTCATCATCGGCATTTCATTAGGCCTGATAAGCGGCTGGTATCAAGGCTTTTTCGAACGAGTCATTGACTTGTTCATCAGCGCTTCCCTCTCCATTCCCATTCTCATCTTCGCATTGGCTGTTCTCGCCTTCATGGAACAACGGGAACTTCCCCAATTCATCATTGCCCTCACCCTCACAGGCTGGGCAAACATCGCCATCTTCATTAAAAACCGCACCCACACCACCCTACAAGCCACCTACATTGAAAGCGCCAGAGCCGTCGGCGTAAAACCAATGGGCATCCTCTGGCGCTACATTTTGCCGCAGCTCTGGCCTGTACTGCCAGCCATCATCGCCTTTGAACTGAGCGCGGTACTGCTGCTGGTCGCAGAACTTGGTTTTTTGGGCATGTTTATCGGCAATGCATTTGTACAAATGGCCGCAGATCCCAACAGCCCCGCAGTCATTGCGGTAGGATTAACGGCCAGCTACCCGGAACTGGGACAGATGCTTTCTGATTTTTGGTCAAAAATGATTCGCACCCCCTGGGAAATGGTCGTGATTGGCCTGACAATTTTTTTACAGGTGTTTACATTTAACTTATTGGGTGAAGGTCTGCGGCGAAAAATGGATGTCACACGCCCCAGAACTTCTTTTTGGAGACGGCTAACACGCAGAAAAACGGCCGTTTCCCCATCCCTACCACCATCATAACAACCATGACCAATCAATCCCCCCTCCTGCAAATTCAAGACCTCACCGTCCACTTCCACACCCAGGAAGGCATCGTACACGCCCTCAACGGCATCTCATTTTCCCTAAAACCCGGCGAATCTATGGCCATTGTTGGTGAAAGCGGCAGTGGCAAAACCGTCACCGCCTACGCCATTCTCCAACTCATCGACAGGCCGCCGGGACGCATCAAAAACGGGGCTGTCTTATTCCAGGGACAAGACCTGCTTCAACTGAATGAAAAACAAATGCAAAAAATACGTGGCCGGGAAATCACCTACATCCCTCAAGACCCCATGACAGCACTTAACCCGGCTCGTACCATTGGCCAGCAAATTCAGGAAACAATTCAACTGCACCTTGCCCTTAACCGGCATGCAGCAAAAAAACGGG
The DNA here is from genome assembly GCA_964600035.1 of uncultured Ardenticatenaceae bacterium. GTDB lineage: Bacteria > Chloroflexota > Anaerolineae > Promineifilales > Promineifilaceae > CAZRIB01. The sequence goes on from CAZRIB010000136.1 coordinate 2,420, forward strand.
TTATTGAACTGCTCACCACCGTTGGCATTCCAGATGCCGAACGACGGCTGGATGATTATCCTCGCCAATTTTCAGGCGGGCAGCGGCAGCGCATTCTTATTGCCATGGCACTGGCCTGTAATCCAGCCCTGCTCATTGCAGATGAACCAACAACGGCTTTGGATGTGACGATTCAAGCGCAAATTGTGGCATTGGTGAAAAAGCTCAAAGCCCGTCTGGGAATGGCTGTCATTTGGATAACGCACGATTTGGGTGTAGCCGCGGGATTGGTAGACAAGGTAGCCGTGCTTTACAGCGGCTTTGTAATGGAAATCGCCCCGGTACGGCCGTTATTCAAACAAACCAGCCACCCTTACACCCTTGGCCTCCTCCAATCATTACCCATAATTGACGCAGCACCAACCGACAAGCTCATTCCCATCGACGGCACACCACCAGACCTGTACCAGCCGCCAAAAGGCTGTCCATTTGCACCCCGCTGCCGTTTTGTCATTGACCCATGCTGGCAAGAAATGCCGCCACTGCTCCCCATTGCCCCGGCACATTACACCGCGTGCTGGCAGTGGGAAACCGTCCAAACCGCCAGCCAAACAACACCAGAGAGACCAACTCCATGACCACTCCCCTGATTTCCGTACAAAACCTGACCAAACATTTTGCCATTGAGCGTGGTTTTTTGCGCAAAAAGCAAGTTGGGGCAGTACAGGCAGTAGACAACGTGACATTTGACATTTTTGAAGGCGAAACGCTGGGACTGGTTGGGGAAAGTGGCTGTGGCAAATCAACAACAGGGCGGCTTATTTTGCAATTACTCCGGCCAACCGCAGGCAATGTCCAGATGAACGGGCAGGATTTAACCAAATTGAAGGGAGAAAAACTCCGCCAAACCCGCCGCCACATGCAAATGATTTTTCAAGACCCGCTCGCCTCGCTCAATCCGCGAATGACGGTGGGCGATATTGTGGCCGAACCACTGCGGGTACATGCCATCGGCAGCCGCCAGGAAAGACGGGCCAAGGTACAGGAGCTGCTGGAACGAGTTGGCTTAAATCCGTTGTATGCCCATCGCTATCCGCATGAATTTTCTGGCGGAGAACGCCAGCGCATTGGCATTGCGCGGGCATTGGCTCCCAGCCCCCGCTTTATTGTGGCAGACGAACCAATCTCGGCGCTGGATGTATCAATTCAGGCGCAGGTGGTTAATTTGTTGGCCGATTTGAAGGAGTCGTTTGGTTTAACGTTTTTGTTTATTGCCCATGATTTGGCAATGGTTCGCTATTTGAGTAATCGGGTGGCGGTGATGTATTTGGGGCGAATTGTGGAGCTTGGCAGCCGCGATGATGTGTATGAACGGCCGTTACATCCTTACACACAAGGTCTTTTGGCCGCCATCCCCGTTCCAGACCCAGACAAACAACATTTGTCACCACCAGTCATGATCGAAGGGGACATTCCAGATCCGGCCAACCCACCCCAGGGATGCCGGTTTCACACACGCTGCCCATTGGCAACGGCCGTTTGCCGCCAACAAGACCCGGAACTACGCAATTTAGGGTCAGCCAACCAGCCCCATCTGGCAGCCTGCCACCATGCGTGAGTACCCTCCATGCCTTTACACTACACCGACATCCCCGCCAATAACGCCCCCATCCCCAACACAAAGTTATAGCTAAAATGGATAAGAATAGCCGTGGTTGTACCATGCCGCTTTCTGACAATCCCCAAAATAAAACCAAGCAGCAGCACAACGAGCGTAATGGGTGTAATGCCATACTGCACATGGGCAACCGCAAACAAAACACTCGTCACCCCTAACCCCAGAATTGGCTGAAGCGCCCCCCTGAATAACAACTCTTCGCCAATACCAGAAGCCGCCGCCAGCAAAAACCATTCCCATACAGTATCAAAGTCAGCCAACAGCACATCATTAATGCCACTTAGCATCTCCGACTGCTGCGGGTCTAGCACGGCCCAGACTGCGCCAATAACTGTTTGCAGAATGAGCAGCACCCCCGTCCACCGGATGATGACGCCCCAATCCACTGAACGCCAGGACGTTAGCCCTAACCGTTCTCGTAATGGCTGGCCGCTGCGCCGGATGAATGCCCCTGCCCCCATGAATGCCAAAAAGACAAAGAGGCCTTGTTGTAAAATGACATCCCAAATGGAAGCAGATACCGTGACATCGGCCAATGCATCTAAACCGCCCTGTGCCAGGGTAACGGCCGTATTCCCAACCAGATAACCACACAACACAAGCGCCAATAAATGCACGGCCGAATCCGCACGCAGGCGAGGCATCAACCTACCCAAAACACGGCGTACTGGGCGCAGCACAACCAAAAGCCCCCAAACCCCCATACCTACAAATACCAACCCGGCGCGGGCAAAATCAGCCAGCAGCAGACCGCCAGCTTGTAATGCCTGGAGTTGTGCAGGCGGCGCGGTATTAAAAAACACCCCAATCGCCAACAAGGGCAGCTGCTGCAACCCCATCCAAATTTCAAACCTGCTTAACTGTGAAGGTTCTTTTTGCCTGTCAACGAAATTGGCAGCCACCAAAAGCACTACTGCTAAAAACAATCCTAATATGAAATCCATCTTATTCTCACAATGCTCACTGTTTGTTTTTAATTTTGCAGAGTATAGCGGATATATCAAAAAACGGCCGTAATCATCATAAACTTTTTAAGCTTAGACAAGCCCCCGCCAACTAATCCCCTGCTCATCTTTTTGACAATTCCCCCGATATAGGGTAAGGTTAGCACGTTGTAATTAGCACCAAGATTCAAGATGTTGTAAGTTCTGACTGAGTACCCCATGACGTTGTCTGGATGTAAGTCTGGACAACGTTTTTTTGTCTCAATTGTTGGAAACAAAAACGTTTTGGAATCGAGGAATATCAGAAAACAAGGAGTTTTCAGCAATGAGTGAACGTATTCAAGGGACAGTAAAATGGTTTAACGACCAAAAAGGTTATGGCTTCTTAACGCAGGCTGGCGGTCGTGATGTGTTTGTACATCACAGCGCCATTCAGTCCGAAGGCTTCCGCACTTTGACAGAAGGCGACCGCGTTGAGTTTTCCATCGAGCAAGGGCCAAAAGGGCCAGCCGCTGCCAACGTCGTAAAACTCTAAAACGTACCGACTCACACATAAACAAAAAGGACTCACTTTCTCGGTGAGTCCTTTTTTTATTTAATCAAGAGGAGGAAAAAGCAGGAGGTCTAACTCATAAGCCTAACCAGTTGGGTTATTAAATGCCCATTTACAAGAAATACCGGCAATGTTGCAAGCGACATCGGCGGTACAGCGACGATTTAATACCCGATACCGCTCTGTGTCTGGTAATCGTGGGGAAGGGTAAACACGCCGTTCTTGCAATTCAACATCTAGTTGAATGTATTCACAAAATTTCTTCTCAGTTGTAACCCATTTCTCGGCTGCCATCAGTTTTACTCCTTGCATGTCAGATGACATCATCATAAGGTTTGCTTATCATTGGCTCTAGTGTGCATTGTCACAGCATGAACAGATGAAGGTCATGTGGCATGTGGCAAGTTATCTCGCAAATGCACTGATTACTTTATGTTCACTTTTAACTGCCTGATAAGATTTCGCGGGCGGCATTGCTGCCGGGTAAACCGGTAATGCCGCCGCCAGGATGAGCACCAGCGCCGCAAAGATACAGGTTTTGGATTGGGGTGCGGTAACGGCCGTAACCCGGCACCGGCCTCATTACCAACAACTGGTCCAACCCCATCTGACCATGATAAACAGCCCCCTCCGTCAGCCCAAACTCACGCTCCAAATCCAGCGGTGTCATCACATGCCGGTGGGCTATCAACGAAGGCAAATTGGGCGCGACTTTGGCTAATGTGTCCACCACCAGATCGCCCAACGCTTCTTTCCTTTCATCCCAACCCCCATCACGCAGCCGGTAAGGCGCATAGCGCATGGTAACGGTCATGAGATGATGACCGGCAGGCGCGAGAGAAGCATCATGCAAGGTGGGAATCGTCGCATCCAGATAAGGCGCTGTTGAGATACGGCCGTACTTCACCGCATCATACGCCTTTTCCACATAATCCAGCGACGGCGCAAACCGGATATGCCCCATCAATTGAGCCACATCCTCCTGACCCCGAAACTCAGGCAGACCATCCAACGCCAAAATGACCTGAGCCGTACTCCCCCGCATCATCACATGACGCACTTGCCGCATAAAACGCGGCTCTAACTGTTGGGGACCCACCAAATGCATAAACGTATGAACCGGATCAGCGCTAGATGCCACATTTTTCGCTGTGATGCGTTCGCCAGAAGCCAGTTGAACCCCTGCCACCTTATTGTCTTCTACCAAAATGTGCGCCACCGGGGCATTTGTGCGAATTTCTGCGCCATGTTTTGCTGCCTCGGCTGCCAAACCGGCCATGAGCGTGCCCATCCCCCCTTTGACAAAGCGATTGCGCAAAAAGCCGCCCGTTTGCTGGTATAAAAAGGTAAGCACTGTGCCCATGCTGCGCGGCCCCTGATGCTGACCAATGATGGCGTAACCGGCCAACGCACCTTTAAGCAGGTCTGTTTCAAACCATTCGTTCAGGTAATCGGCTAATCCCATGGGCAGCAGGCGAATGAGTTCCATCATCGGACGGCTGCCCATGCGCTTGACGTTTAGCCCTACTTTGCCCCAGCCGGGAAGTTCCCCAAGGGAAAGGCGGGTCAGGTCTGGAGGCGTTAAGGCCATCATTTGTTTGAGGATGCCGGCATATTGGCGCACTTGTTGGGCAAATTGGGGGTATTTTTCTGCATCTTTGGCGCTAAAAGCGGCCAATGCCGTCTGGGTTTTGCTGTCATCCCGATAGAGGGTGAGGGCACGGCCGTTTTCTGTTGGGGCAAAAACAGCCACATCCGGCTCTACAAAAGTGACCCCTTGTTCAGACAGAGCCAGGTCGTTGATCGTTTCATCTGCTAATAAATTGGCATCGGGAGCACCCACGTTGGCCTGGAAGCCGGGAAAGAGTTCCTCTGTGGTGGCTGCACCGCCAACTGTGGCGCGTTTTTCCAGTACCAACACTTTTTGACCGGCTTTGGCCAGTTTTACGGCCGTTACCAGCCCGTTATGCCCCCCACCAATGACAATTGTGTCGTATTGTTGTGTCATGATTCGGTCCTTAATCATCAATCATTGATTTTCAATTCTTGCTCTTCAAAATCTCCAGCGCAGCCAACCGCCCGGACGCGCCCATAATGCCGCCGCCGGGGTGTGTGCCAGAGCCACACTGCCAATAACCACGAATCGGTGTGCGGTATTTCGCCCACCCTGCCGCCGGGCGCAAAAACAAAAGTTGTGACAGGCTCAACTCCCCGTGGAAGATGTTGCCTTGGGAAATACCGGTCGTTTTTTCAATGTCCACCGGCGTCAGTACCTGCCTGTGCAAGATAATATCTTTCAAATTGGGCATATACTCTGACAGTGTGTCGATCACGGCATCGCCAAAAGCTTCCCGCTTTTCGTCGGTCCAGCCGCCGTTGAGTTCGTAGGGCGCATATTGCACAAAGCAGGACATGACGTGTTTGCCGGGAGGCGCCATGTCGGGGTCTATGACAGAGGGGATGATGCAGTCAATATACGGCCGTTCCGAAAAATCACCATACTTCGCCTGATCATACGCCCGTTCCATATATTCCAGGCTGGGGCTAATAGATATTGCCCCGGCCAAATGCCGGCCAAATCCGGGCTTGCAGGCCAATTCCGGCAGCCCATCCAGCGCCAAATTCACCTTCCCCGACGAACCCCGTGTGTTGTACCGTTTAATGTCATTCGCCAGCTCCGCAGGCAGCAGCTTTTCATCCAACAGCTTGAGGAACGTCCAATTGGGGTCTAAACTGGACACCACCACATCTGCATACAGCTCGTCCCCATTTTCCAGCGCCACACCAACGGCCTTGCCATTTTTCACAATAACCTGACTGACACCAGCATTCACCCGCACTTCTGCCCCAAGCGACTGTGCCGCCCGGGCAATGGCATTGGCAATGCCGCCGGTTCCGCCTTTGGCAAATCCCCATGCCCGAAATGCGCCATCAATTTCCCCCATGTAATGGTGAAGCAGCACGTATGCTGTCCCCGGCGACCGTACTCCCAAATACGTGCCAATAATGCCACTGGCAGACAACGTGGCCTTTAGCGGCTCAAATTCAAACCACTGTTCCACAAAATCAGCCGCCGACATCGTCATTAATTTGGCAAACAACCAAAGTTGTTCTTCGTCCAGATTAAGGAAGTGCCGCGCCATTTTTACCAGTTCCCACAACTCTTGTGGGTGCAGGCTGGTTGGGTCTGGGGGGATGATGCCGAGGATATATTTGGCGGCTTTGGCCATGAAGTACATATTACGGCCGTATTCCTCATACGCTTCAGCATCGCGCGGGTTGTGCCGGGCAATATCCCGCATCGTCCGGTAATGGTCGCCATCCCGGTAGAGATAATCACCATTGGGCATTGGCGTTAAGGTGCTTTCCAGTGGCAAAATCGTCAAGCCATGTTGAGGCAGTTTCAAGTCGCGAATAATTTCTGGACGCAGCAAACTAACCACATAAGAAAATACTGTAAATTTGAAGCCGGGAAAAATCTCTTCGGTTACGCTGGCGCCGCCAACCAGATGACGTTTTTCCAGCACAACCACTTTTTTCCCAGCCTTTGCCAGATATGCGGCATTGATGAGACCATTGTGGCCGCCGCCGATTACGATTGCATCGTACCTGTTTGTAGTCATAGTTTCCTCAAAGATTAAAGATTGAAGATT
>CAZRIB010000137.1:0-2518 GCA_964600035.1 uncultured Ardenticatenaceae bacterium
CAAAAAGTGCGGGATAAAATAAAAAGTGGGGTTTTATCTGGCTCTTTTTGTTGGATGCCCTCTTAGGGATTTTCCCGAATTTGGCGACGAAAACTTTGCCAACAACAAAGGCATTATAAAATTCACTGCAATCCAATGTCAACGAAATCTTGAAACTATGTGACAAATTTGTCGATAACTGGGAAATGCATCGCTTTACCTACACAAACAAAAGAAAAAGAAAGAGAGCAATCTATCTCCAATCCCCAATCTCCACCCTTCCAGGCTACTTGACGCAAACAGGTAGACAGGGTAAAAATCCCTATCTTTCTGGAGGCAAAATGACAGAATTGACAGCAACAAAATTTGACACAGTTGAGCAATTTTATGAATTTGTGCAGGCTAATGGCAGCCTGCGTACCCCGGAACACGCCAGACGTTATACCAGCGGCGTGCTGCGCACTTTGGGACTTTACTTGAAAGGCAGCCCTAAAAAAGCCCTGGCCAAAGCTTTGCCTGAAGAGCTGGCTTTTGAACTAACACGGCCGTTTTTCCTGGCACACTTCCCCGACAAAAACATGCCCTGGGCTGAGTTCACCAAAGCCGTCGCCCGCCGCAGCGGCAACAGCGACGGCCAATTTGCCCGCATCCCTACCAGAGCCGTTTTCCGTGCCCTGCACACCTACCTGGATGCAAACACGGCCGAAAAAGTAGCCAACGCCCTCTCCCCGGAAGTACGCGCAGAGTGGGAGCGAGCACGAAGCTAAATGTTACAGGTCGCTAACGACCAAATGCTATTGGCACAACGGCAGCAGCCCCAACCAAACGGCCGTTTCCTTTCGGTCATGTTCGGGCTGCTGCTTTTACTTTTCCTGCCCGCCTGCACCCAACCAGCCTCCCCGCTTGGCAGCCAGGACCCCATCACCATTGAATTGGCCGTAGACGGCCAACGCCTCAACCTCACCACCACCGCCAACACCGTCCGCGAACTGCTGGACGAAGCCGGCATCACCCTTAACCAACTGGATGAAGTTTCGCCGCCGCTCTTCACCCCCCTCACTCCTGACATGAGCATCACCGTCGTACGTGTGGAAGAACGCATCGAAGTCACATCAGAAGCCATCCCCTTTGAGCGCAAAGTCGTGCGCAGCAGCGCCATGGACCCAGACGACCCGCCCCGCATTGTCCAGCCCGGCAAAGACGGCCTGCAAGATGTCACCGTGCGCATCGTCATCCGCGACGGCGAAGAGGCTGAACGTTGGGTAACTCAAACGACTATCATCGAACCGCCAACAGATGAAATTGTGATGATTGGCATTGGCGCAGCCCAAAGCAGCAACGTGTCCTTTGCCGGTGTGTTGGCGTTTATCAACGGCGGCAATGCCGTTGTCATGCGTGGCAACACGGCCTTCCCGGAAACGTTAGCTATCGACGGCACATTAGACGGCCGTGTTTTTACCCTGTCACCAGACGGAAATTTTTTGCTGTACACCCAAACGGCCGTTTCCGAAAACAACACCGGCTTCAGCAACACCCTGTGGGTCATCAACACACAGCGCGGCGCACAACCACGCCCATTGGGGGTAGAAAACGTCCTTTGGGCAGGCTGGAATCCCGCCCGCACCGACCTGCGCCAAATCGCCTACACCACCGCCAACCCCACAAACCTGCCTCCAGGCTGGGAAGCCAACAACGACCTTTGGCTGGGCAATGTGCTGGAAAACGACACAGCCCCCTTTGAACCCGAACAAATCATTGAATCGTATCCCGCCACATACGGCTGGTGGGGCGGACAGTACGCCTGGTCACCCGATGGCAGCCGCATCGCTTATGCCTACGCAAATGAAATTGGCGTCATTGATTTGACCGGGGAGTCGCCCTTCCGCACAATTTTGCACACTTTTACAGAGTATGACACGCTGCAAGATTGGGTGTGGGTCCCTTCGCTGAGCTGGTCTGCTAACGGCCGTTTCCTGGCCTTTGCCCGCCACAGCGGCAGCGACCCCCAGGCAGATGCGTTTGACACGGTTGTCATGGACACTTTTACCGGCATAAACGGCCGTTTCATGACAAACTCTGGCATGTGGGCACATCCACACTGGAACACCCAGCCCAACGGCGACACCCCCCTGCTCTTTTTGCGGGCACTCAACCCATTGGACACCTTACGCAGCAGCTACGCCCTCTGGCAGATAGACAGCGACGGCAGCAACAGCAAACAGCTTTACCCGCCGCCGGGCGAAAACAGCTTCTTCCCCCGCCAGCAGCAATTTATGGCCTGGGGACCAACTGGCCGCGACATTGCCTTTATCTTTAACGACGGGCTTGTCTTGTTCAATCTGGACACGCAAGAAGCCCGCCGCATTACTACCGACGACGCCACAGCCAGCCATCCAACCTGGGCGCCATACGGCACGGCCGTTCCCGCCGACCTGCCCCAAACCACCGTGGAAGAAGTGCCAACGGCCGTACCTTCCTTGCTGGATGGCCTTTTACCCGACGAGCAATAACAACCAATATCAATTATTCATTTTCAATT
>CAZRIB010000137.1:2618-9068 GCA_964600035.1 uncultured Ardenticatenaceae bacterium
ACCTTCCTTTTAATGACACTGGCCGCCCTGACTCTGCTGGTAATGGGCGCACTGTACACCCGCCAGCAATACCTCACACGCGGCATTCCCCAAACCCTGCCCGAACCAACAGTTGGCAGCGGCACAACCCTTGGCCTGAACGTCCAACTGGCACAGTACGATGATGAAGCCCTGCAAACCAACTTGCAAGCTATCTCTGACCTGGGCATTCGCCATGTCAAGCAGTCGTTTTACTTTACAGAACCGTACGATTGGGAAGCCAGCGACCGTTTGGTAACGGCCGTAAACAACGCCAACCTCACCCTCACCCCCCTGCTAGACGGCGACCCCGCCGCCCAATTTGCCCAGCCCGACACCGCCGCCTTTGCCCAATGGGCAGGCCAATTCGCCGCCCGCTACGGCCAAACCATCGACCACTACATCATCTGGGACGAACCCAACCTGACAACCCACTGGGGCGGCCAAGATGTCAACCCCATCGAATACGCCGCCCTCCTGACCGCCGCATCCGCCGCCATCCGCCAGGCAGACCCCACTGCCCTCATCATCGCCGCCCCCCTTGCCCCCACCATCGAAACAGGCCCAACCAACCTCGCCGAACACCGCTTTTTGCAGCGCATGTACGAAGCCGGCGCCGCCCCCGCCTTTGATATTGCCGCCGCCAAGCCATACGGCTTTGACAACCCGCCCGACGACCGCCGCACAGACCCCCGCGTCATGAACGCCAGCCGCGTCATTTTGATGCGGGAAGTGATGGAACGCAACGGCGACGGCGGCAAAGCAATTTGGGCTGGCAACTGGGGCTGGAATGCCCTGCCCGCCAACTGGCAAGGCCCCCCATCCATCTGGGGAGAAGCCACTTTTGCCCAACAAGCCCAATGGACAATGGCGCTGCTCAATCGTGCCCAAACAGAGTGGCCCTGGATGGGGCGCATGTTTTTGGAAACCTGGGAACCCAATGCCCCGCCCGATGATCCACGTTGGGGCTTTAGCCTGAAAAACAATCTGGCTTCCGGGGAGTGGGACAGTGCCCAACTGCAAGCCTTTGCCCAACCGGCCGCTGTGCCCGCCATGCCCGGTTTTCACTTTGCCAGCCCGGGCGATGCCAGCCAGGTTTACACGGGTGGCTGGGAATTTTCGCCGGAATTTGGGGCAGATATTAGCCAAACGCCGGAAGGCCAGCCGCCTGACCGGGTGACGTTTACTTTTTGGGGCACGGATGTGGGGCTGCGGGTGCGCCGGGCAAATTTTCGGGCGCGGTTGTATATAACGGTAGACGGCCGTCCCGCCAACGCCCTGCCCAAAGACGAAAATGGCACAACCCTCGTACTGACCGCCCCAGACCCCGATGAAGATTATGTGGTGACCGTACCAGTTGCTGCCAGGCTGGAACCGGGCACGCACACCGTAGAGATTACTGCTTCACGGGGCTGGGACCAATGGGCACTAAACGGGTTCAGCGTGGGCTACCATCCGCCAGACAGCGGTTACCGCGTAGGTATGGCGGTGTTGGCTGTGCTGGCTGCCGCGTTGTTGGCTGGCGCGGGTGCTGTGGGCAGGCAGGCAGATTGGCGGGGACTTTGGCAGCAGGTAAACGGCCGTTTCCAAACATGGCAAAAATGGCGGCAGGTGGTGTTAACGGCCGTGTGCGCCGCCATCGTTGCCCTTTCCGGCTGGCTAACCTGGAGCGCAGAAGCCGAAGGCATTTACCGCCGCCTGGGAGATGGCGGCCAGCTTGCCCTGACGGCTGGTGCAGCCGCCATATTCTACATCTCACCCTCGTTCATCATCTACCTCATCGCATTGGCCGCTTTGTGGCTCCTGCTTACCTTCCGCCCCGTGTGGGGATTGGCACTCATCGCCTTCAGCGCCCCGCTCTACGTACTGCCCAAACCAGTCATGGGCTACCTCTTCTCGCCGGTTGAAATTTTTACACTTGTGGCAGTCGCCGGAACGGCCGGTCACTGGTTTTTTGTTACCCTGCCGCAAATTGGCCGAAGTGGCGGGCAAATCAAGCTAAAAAGCGGCCATTTTCGGCCAATTGGTGCAGATTATGCCGTCATCACTTTTGTGACCGTGGCGACATTGTCGCTTCTGTTTACAGAACGGCTGGATGTGGCGACCAATGAGTGGCGGGTTGTTATTGTGGAACCGGCCTTGTTTTATGGTTTGTGGCGGGTGTGGTCAGGGCGGGCGTCGCGCCAAACATTGTGGGCCATTTTGGATGCGTTTGTGCTGGGTGGTGTGGTGGTGGCTGTATATGGGCTTGGGCAGTATTTCTTTGCGCCGGAGCAGTTGATTACCGCTGAAGGTGGCTTGATGCGACTGCGGGCGTTTTTTGGCTCTCCAAATAATGTGGCCTTGTATCTGGACCGGGTTGTGCCTGTGCTGCTGGCTGTGGTGGTGTTGGGAAACGGCCGTCGCCAGTGGCTGTATGGTGCGGCACTGCTGCCCGTTTTATTGGCCTTTTTGCTCACCTTTAGCCGGGGCGGGCTGCTGCTGGGGCTGCCGGCCGGGCTGATTTTTGTCTTTTGGCAGTGGCAGCAGCGAAACGGCCGTCGTACATGGCCCTGGCTGTTGGCGGGTGGTGTGGTGACGGCCGTTACCTACGCAGCCGCCTTACAAATTCCCCAACTGGCTGGCCGTCTTAGCCCAACCAGCGCCACCAGCTCCTTCCGGCTAAATCTATGGCAGTCCAGCCTGCAAATGATTCGGGAGCATCCACTGTTTGGCGTGGGGCTGGATAATTTTCTATATGCCTATCGTGGACGCTACATTTTAGAGCGTGCCTGGCAAGAACCGAATCTCAATCATCCCCATAACATCTTTTTTGACTTTGCCACACGATTGGGGCTGGTTGGTCTGCTGGCAGGTGGCTGGTTGTGGCAGCAGGCTGGCAAACGGTTGTGGCAAAATTTGCGGTCAGCCGACGATGCGTTTGCGCCTGTGGCTGTGGGGCTTGCCGGGGCATTTGTGGCCGGGCTGGCACACGGTCTGGTTGACCACAGTTTTTTTCTGGTGGATATGGCCTATTTGTTTTACTTGCTTTTGGGTGCGTCTCTTTGGCTGGAAAATTTGGGAAATAATGGGAAACGGCCGTAACTTCCCAACTCGCGGTGTGTTTCTTTATTTGGTAACTCGCTCATACAAACCGCAAAAAACAGGCACTTCTCTGAAACTTTCTGCGGTTTGCCTACAGCGAAAACCAGTTTGACAACTCTGCAGGAAAATTTACAATACCTGCATCATCTACATTACTTTAATGGTTGAGGAAGGAGATTTCCAATGAGTGATATTGAAAAAAGAGTAACTGCAATTATTGTTGATTTATTGGGTGCTAACGAAGCTGATATTAAGCCTGAAGCCCGCTTCCGCGAAGATTTGGAAGCCGATTCTCTGGACCTTGTTGAGTTGATTATGGCTTTTGAAGAAGAGTTCAACGGCGAAATTTCTGACGAACAAGCCCAAAAAATCACAACGGTTGGTGAAGCAATTACTTATATCACCGAAAATATGCAAGGCTAATGGTTCTCATTTAGCTTGAAAGTCATTTTTTGAAGAACACGGGTTATTCCCGTGTTTTTTTATGCCTGCGGCAAGGATTCACTATGTTTGCACTTTTTGGTTTTGGACGCAGATTTTCAGGATGAACGCAGATTATTTTGCAATTATGTCAATACAATCCTGAGAATCAACGTCAATCTGCGTCCCTTTTTTATACTTTCCTGAAAACTGCAAAGATAGTAATGGATTGTTTGGCGGCTGCCATGATGAGGAGATGCCCCAGGGTGTTGAGCCACAGCCCAATGCCGAACCCGATTGGGGTTTTGATGGTTTCAGCCAGAAACGGCCGTATTTGAACATACATCCACAGCGGCCCGGCCAGTCCAACAGCGGCCACCAACAGCATTAGCAGCCAGACGGCTAAACGGCCGTTTCGAGGACGGATTAGCCCGGATAACAACGCAGCCAGCAGCACAAACGCCACCATCCCGGCCCGGAGCATATATTGTGCCTTGGCCGCCCCTGTTATGTCCTCCACAGCCGGAAAAGCCAGCACAGCCACCAATACGGCCGTGCCCCGCATCCCCCACGTGCGCCAACTGTTCGGCCAGTAAAGTGTGGGCAAGATTATCAGTAATGCCAGGGAAATGGGCGGCACGTAAAACCAATCTCGCTGTGCGCCAACGCCTAAAAATTTGAGCCACTCCCCCATTTCCAGCCCCATTAACTGCAAACCGGCAGAAGGCCCAGGCAGCCAAACCTGAAAATAGCCAATGAAAACGGCCGTATACCCCACCAACAGCGCCACAATCTGCCAGGGCAAACGCCTGAACGCAGGCAAAGGTGTCGCTACTCTTCCGCTTGCCATATTGAAAGCAGCGCCTCATCTTCTTGGGCTTGATGTTCAAAAAATTCCTGTAATGCCGGGCTTTGCCTCTGACGCAGTGCCAGCAAAGCAACAGCCCGCACATCATCCGGTTCCACAAGCAGCCGTTCATCAGCAGCGGCATGGGCACGGGCGGCCTCAAAAAGCGTTATCTCTGCCCGGTTCGAGTCAATCACCATATTTTTAACCAGTTTTAACCCTAATTGTTTGGCTTCTTCGCCAATGGTTACTTTGGGCAGCCGTTCCCTGGCTCTATGCAGTTCATCAGCCAAAGCCAATGTTGCCTCGGCAAAAGAAGCCGCAAAAGCAACGGGGTCATGCTTATACGCCATGGCCCGTTCGTAGGCCATAAACCGCTCTTCTTCTGACGTAAGCCCTTTCACAATGGCTCGCAGTCCAAACCTGTCCATAAGCTGTGGCCGCAGCTTGCCCTCTTCCGGGTTCATGGAGCCAATCAGTACAAAGCGGGCACGGTAGCGTAATTTTAGCGGGCCTCTACGGACGGTGTAGTGACCTTGCGCGGCTGCATCTAAAATGGCGTCGGTTATTTCATCGGGCAGCAGGTTTACTTCGTCGATATACAGCACCTGTCCGTCGGCATGGCCTAAAATGCCGCGTTCCAGCCGGACTTTTTGTTGTTCCAGGGCAATGCGCTCGTTTATGCCGCCAACAACGTCTTCCAAACGGGCATTGAGGGGCAGCTCTATCATGCGCACTCTGTCTTCAACGCTGAGGGGTTGGCCGTAGCCCATTTTCTTTTGGCAATTTTCGCAGATGGCGTCCATGCCGTCTGTTTCGACCATTTCTTCAGTGCAGCCGTGGACACATAAGCTGCGCCGAATGTTTGGCAGCAGGTCGGTAATGGCGCGAACGGCCGTTGTTTTTGCTGTACCGCGCGGGCCAATGAGCAGTACCCCGCCAATGTTGGGGTTGATGAGGGACAGCAGCAATGCCAGCTTCATTTCTTGTTGACCAACGATGGCAATAAAGGGGAATGGTTCAACATCGGCCAGCCCGTAATCCTGGTCTGGCATTTCCAGAATTTTGTGGGCTGGGGCGTCAAGCAGAATTTCTAGCAAGCGGGAGCGTTTTGTTGTCATGGGTTTTCACTTTCGTGTTTTTTGGCTTCCAGGCGGCGCTGCCGGCGTTGTTCGGCACGGGCAAATCGCTGTTTGTCTTCGTCGGTTTCCAACACGAGGGGCGGAACCTGGGTGGGACGGCCGTTTTCGTCCAGAGCAACGTACACAAAATAGGCTGTGTTGGTATGGGTTACCTGACCCGTCAGGACATTTTCTGCCTTGACGACAACACGGGTTTCCAAAGAAGTTCGCCCAACCCAGGTTACTTCGGCTTCTACGGTCACCAAATTGCCAATGTGAACGGGTGAATGGAAGGCCATTGAATCGACGGTGACAGTGACGACGGGGCGGCGGGCGTAGCGGGTAGCGGCCATGCCACCAGCTTCATCACAAAGTTTCATGAGGATGCCGCCATGGACGTTGCCCTGGGTATTGGCATCTGCCGGCCCCATGAGTTGGGTAAGGGTTATGTGGGTTTCTCTTGCGGTACGGCCGTTCATAGATTCATAAAATTAAAGATTGATGGTTAAAGGTGGGCTGTTGGAGATTGGTGATGAGAGAATGTTTAATCCTCATCCATATCCGGCCTTGTCTCTGAAACAAACATCAACTTTTCCGGGTATTCCTCAAACATATCAATGATGGAATAGGGCAAGGCACGCAGCATGGGGGCCAAAGGCATGGATGCGGGAATTTCTGGCCGGGATGGGCGGGGCGGCGGTGTTTTTCTGGGTTTGTTTGTGGGGCGAGTGCGGGTGCGCAGCAAACGGCGATCATCGCTTAAAAAGCCAATGTACAGGCCGCCATTGTCGTACACTTCCCGGCCAACAACAAAACCAATCCATTCGCCATCAACGTTGAAAACGTGTCCTTTGTGATAAACTGCTACCCATTCGCCATCACTTCGATAAATCGGTTCCATTGCATTCCCTCAAAAATGTTTGAAATGATGTGCTGTCATTATAATGGTGTTGGAGGGGT
>CAZRIB010000138.1:0-1900 GCA_964600035.1 uncultured Ardenticatenaceae bacterium
TAACTTGCTGAAAGCGTAATGACTTGCTTTCGGAGGCGGTAACTGCCGGAAATGTCCAGCACTTTTTCCAAATGTTGTTGTGGCACATCCACTGTGGCGTGGCTGTCGTGCAGGGTGATGGCGCCAATGCTTTTGCCGGGGATGTTGGCGTGGTAGGCAATGGACCCCACAATGTCGTTGACGCGAATGCCGTGGGTTTTGCCTGCGCTAAAAATGAGCCGCACCATGCCTTTTTCATGAGAACGGCCGTTTTTGGAGCTGCGTTTTTTGCTCTTTCCCCGCTGTTTCTGTGCTGATTGGGCTTTCACTTCGCCAATGGGGGCAATGGGACGCTGTTTTTCCTCTGCACGGGCCAGCTTCAAAGCGGCGGCGGCAATTTCCAGCAAATCATGGCCGTCTGCCATCATCTGGGCAATAAGCTCTTTTTCCTGACTGCACCGTTTTCTTGTCAGCCAGACATCCATCATCTTCAGCAAATCTGCTTCCCGTTTGGCAGCAATATCTTTTTCTGTGGGGATGGGTGTTGGGGCAATGGTTTTGCGGGTATACCGTTCTATTTTACGTAAACGCCACTGCTCTTTTGGGGTAATAAGCGTTAGAGCCACGCCGCTTTTACCGGCACGCCCGGTACGGCCGATTCGATGCACATATATTTCCGGGTCTTGCGGCAAATCATAATTAAACACATGCGAGATATTGTCAATATCCAGCCCGCGTGCGGCCACATCAGTGGCGACCAGCACAGTCACTTGACCACTGCGGAATCGTTTCATTACTTGTTCGCGGGCATCCTGGCTCAAATCGCCGTTTAGCACCTCAGCCGGGTAGCCGCGCACAGAAAGTTCGCTGGCCAATTGGCCTGTGGCGGCGCGTGTGCGGGCAAAAATCAGGGCACTGGTAATTGGCTCCACTTCAAAAAGACGGGTAAGTACAGCCAATTTATCACTTTCGTTGGTCAGGTAATAGCGCTGTTCAATGGCATCAACGGTAAGCTGTTTGGCTTTAATGGTCACAGCTTTGGGGTTGTTCAGGTATTTGTCGGCCAGGCGGCGAATTTCTTTGGGCATGGTGGCAGAAAAGAGCGCTGTTTGCCGTTCGTTGGGGGTGGCTTGCAGGATGGCCTCGATGTCTTCAACAAAGCCCATGCTCAACATTTCGTCGGCTTCATCCAAAACGACGGTTTGGACACCGCTCAGGTTGAGTGCGCCGCTTTTGGTGAGGTCTAGCAGGCGGCCAGGTGTGCCGACAACCACGTCAACGCCTTTGCGCAGGCGGTTGATTTGGCGGTTGTAGGGAACGCCGCCGTAAATGGCCAGGACGCGGCTGCCCCGGATACGGCCGTATTCATACATCGCGCGGGACACTTGCAAAGCCAGTTCACGTGTGGGGGCCACAACCAGCGCACGAACCTTTTTCTGGTCTGGCTGGATGTTGTGCAAAATGGGCAGGGCAAAAGCGGCCGTTTTGCCTGTGCCGGTTTGTGCCTGTCCAATCACGTCGTGACCGGCCAGCATAAGCGGAATCATTTGTTCCTGGATGGGGGTGGGGGTGGTGTAGCCGCGTTCGTTGACGGCTTGCACCAGAGATGGGTGCAGGCCAAGCTGCAAAAATTCAGTTGTCATTTTAACTCCTCGTATGTGGGTTGAGTCCATGCCGGGAAACGGCCGTTGCGGGCACGCATCCCAATCCCTGTCTACGGCTGGACTCACCCAATCATCACAACACACATATCGAAGAGCCTTGCCGTTACACAAAAATACCCTGCCATCGCGGCAGGGCACTCTGGAATCAATCAATTATTCAATTAAAAATTTAATTTCCTCACGGAAACCGGAGGGAGTATAACACGATGGTGACGTAACAGCCAATTTGTTGTTTGGAGTATTAGAGATTGAAGATT
>CAZRIB010000138.1:2000-6633 GCA_964600035.1 uncultured Ardenticatenaceae bacterium
TTGTCATCCCCCGGCTGGCTGGAAGGATAAACAGGGGGCTTTTTTTGGCGCAAACTGTCTACGCCTGCCATCACATCCTCATGGAAGAAGCCCATCATCTCCAACGCCAGAGAATGGTCAAAAATGGGGCCAGCTTGTAGAAGCCACTGGTTCAGGGCGCGTTTGGTAAATTTAATGGCATGGCGCGGGCCGGTGGCTAGCTGCTGCGCGATTTCTGCTGCTTTTTCCAATAGTTGGTCATCCGGTACACACAGGCTTACCAGCCCTATGCGTTCCGCCTCTTTGCCACTAATAAAGTCACTGGTCATCAGGTAATACTTGGCTTTTGCCATGCCGATGAGCAAAGGCCAAAGAATGGCGGCATGGTCGCCGGCGGCTACGCCCATGCGCACGTGTCCATCTGCCAGCCGGGCATTTTCGGCGGCAATGGAGATGTCGGCCAGCAGGGCAACAACCAGCCCTGCCCCGACGGCCGGACCGTTGATGGCGGAGATGATGGGTTTGGAACAGCGCAGCATGTTGTAGACGAGGTCGCGGGCTTCGTCGAGGATGCGTACGATTTCGTCAAAGTTGCGGTAGGCATCGGCCACCATTTGCAGGTCGCCACCGGCAGAAAAAGCACGACCCGCGCCGGTGATAACGGCCGTATTCACGGCAGGGTCACGGTCAATCGTCTGCCACAGCTCTACCAGTTCGGTGTGCAAACGAACGTTGGCGGCGTTAAGTTTTTCGGGGCGGTTAAGGGTTATCCATAGGATGCCGTTGGGACGGTGATCAAAGAGAATGTGCTGATAGTCGGAGTAGTTCATGTGTACCTCTGGTTTTATGTGGATGGGGCGTGTGGGTTGGGTTGTTAAGGCGATTTTAACGGGAAACGGCCGTTTTGCCACAGCCTTTGTCATTCCATCAAACCCATTTACAATGACAGGGTAGCAATCTCTAACCCCCAATCTCTAAGTATCGCAAGGAAACGCTATGCCAGCAGCAAGTGGAGAAATTTTTTTAAGAGCCGTGGCCGCCATAACAGGCATCCTGATCATTTTGGGCGCAATCATTTCAGCCATCAAAACATTTGTAATTCCCAGAGGTATGAATGTCTGGCTGACACGCTGGGTCTTTCGGTTTCTGTTTGCCTTGTTCAACATTCGGCTGCGCAAAGCAACAGATTATGAGGAGCGCGACCAGGTGATGACGTACTTTGCGCCTGTGGGGGTGTTTTTGCTGCCGCTTGTGCTGCTGGCATTGGTGTTGGTGGGATATATGTTTCTTTATTGGGCAATGGAACCCCAGCCGTTGTATGACATTTTCCGGCTTAGTGGCTCGTCGCTGCTAACGTTGGGGTATGCTTCGCATGAGGGCTGGTGGTTTAAGCTGGTGGAATTTTCTGAAGCGACGTTGGGGCTGATTTTGGTGGCGTTGTTGATTGCTTACTTGCCTACGATGTATTCGGCGTTTTCGCGGCGGGAGGCGTTGGTCGCTCAGTTGGAGACGTTGACAGGTTCTCCGCCAACGGCCGTTACCTTTATTACACGCGCTTACCGTACAGGCCAGCTAGAAGGGCTGCAAGAAATCTGGACCGCATGGCGAATCTGGTTTTCCGAAGTGGAAGAAAGCCACACCTCCCTGGCGCCGCTCTCCTTTTTTCGCTCCCCCAAGCCGGAACGTAATTGGGTGACCTCTGCCGGGGCAGTGCTGGACACAGCTTCTATGATTTTGTCTGTGGTGGATGTGCCCTTTGATCCCAGATTGGCTTTTACCATTCGCGGCGGCTTTTTGTCGCTGCGCCACATTGCCGATTTTTTTGAAATTGAACACAATCATACGCCTCAGCCGGATGATCCGATTTCTATCAGTCGTCTGGAATTTGACGACGCTGTGCAGCAATTGGCAGAGGCTGGTGTACCGTTAAAGCCGGATCTGGAGCAGGCCTGGCGGGATTTTTCCGGCTGGCGGGTGAATTACGACACGGTGTTGATTCGTTTGGCAGCAATGACCATGGCTCCCTACGCGCCCTGGTCTTCAGACCGGTCTGTTGTGGGCGAAAGGGTGACGGGGTGATAAGGTGACAAGGTGATGGAGTGACAGGGTGACCAATCTCCAATCTCTAATCTCCCACTCTCCCAATCCCCCAATTTGCGAATAATAATCTCTTTCATTCATCAATCATTATTGGAGTGTTTTGACATGAAACTGTTTTTGAAAATCACGGCCGTTTCCCTGATAACTGCCTTCATTTTGTCTGCCTGTGGTTCAGAGGCCCAGCCTACCCCGCAGCCAGACCCAACCCAGCCTGTGCCGCCGGCGCTGGCAACGTTAACCCCAACGGCCGTTTCCTCACCCCCTGAGGAAAGCGGCTACCCTGCGCCAATACCAACGACTGCGGGCTACCCGGCACAGCCAACACAGCCGCCTGCCCCCGGCTACCCAGCCCCAGAGCAGGCAGCCGTTGTACCCACATTTACCTATCAGGTTGTGCAAGCATATCCCCACAACGCCCAGTCGTGGACCCAAGGCCTGGAATGGCACGACGGTTTTCTGTACGAAGGCACGGGGCGCATTGGCCAATCTTACCTGCGCAAAATAGACCTGGAAAGTGGTGAAGTGCTGCAAGAGATAAAACTGGATGACGAATTTTACGGGGAAGGAATTACCATATTTAATGGCTCTATTTACCAGATTACATGGCAAAACCAGACAGCCTTTCGTTATGATCTGGAGACGTTTGCCTTGCAGGAGACATACCGTTACCCCACAGAGGGATGGGGCATTACACATGACGATACCCGTCTCATCATGAGCGATGGCTCAAACACGCTTTATTTCCGTGATCCGGAGACCTTTGCAGAAATTGGCCGCGTATCTGTGTTTGATGAAAGCGGGCAGCCTGTCATTCGGTTGAATGAGCTGGAATATCTGGATGGGTTTGTTTTTGCCAATGTGTGGCAAACGGAACGCATTGCCCGGATTGACCCGGAAACGGGGTTGGTAACGGGGTGGGTGGATTTAAGTGGGCTGACGGCGTTGGCGGAGCTGGACACGGCCGTAACCAGTGATCCCTCACTCAATGCCAATGCCGTGTTAAATGGGATAGCTTATGATGTGGAAAGCGGCCGTTTCCTGGTCACCGGTAAACTTTGGCCAAAATTGTTCGACCTGGATTTACGGCCGTCATCCTGATACACGTAACCCGAAGTCCGTATACCGTTTTCCGACGAATTCACCAGAGGCAGCGCACACGGAAAACGGAAAACCGACTACTGAATACGGATACGCATCCTACAAACCGTCATCATCATCCATCAAATCATTAAAGAATGCTTCCAGTGCTTCTCGCAGTTCCGGCGAAATGTCACTGTCATCTTGCTGAACGGTATCATAATGACTGATGGCTATCTCACCTTTTGTACCGCTGTGCGTGACAGAGGCATCACCTTCATTCAAAATAATCCGCTTAAAAGATGGTTCTGTGCGCAAAACAAAATGACGCTTGCAAGAAGGACATTGCCATTCTTCCACACCGGTCGGGTAAATTTGTAACAATTCCATCATATGGTGGCTGTTCATAACAGGCTCCTTCAAAGTAAGCGTTCAGCTGCACAGAGATTCACTGAGAAATCACGGAGATTCACTGAGAAAAAAAGAGAAAGCCGCTCTATTCTCCGTGTAACTTTGTGTGTTCTCTGTGTAACTCTGTGTTCCATCTGAACGGATACCTTCAAAAAAACGAGATTAATGGGATCATGATCAGAAGCAAGAAAAGCTGAGCACGTCCGAAAAAATCTGTGTCTATTGCTTCTCATCCGCACGGTTGCGGTACAGGTTGGGGTCTACAACTTCACCCATCGCCTGAATGTTCAAATTGCCACCCAAAAATGCGGCCACTCTATCTACCTGGGCTTTTGGGTCGGCAAGTACATCACTGTAATGGACGTAAAGTGTTTCAAAATTTGGCTGTTCAGCCAGCCAGGCTTCAATTTGTGTCAAATGTTTTTCAAACAACGCCGCCATTTTTTCGTCATCCATCGCGTCGGCATTTTCACCACGACGAATGAGCATTTTGCGCTGTGAGGCCAAAATTTCTGGCATATTGCGCCGCATAAATACAACTTTATATTGATAATCTGCGGGCAGATGCTTGAGCAAAGCTGATATAACTTTGACAACTTTGCCCTGTGCCTCTTTTAGCCAGGCAACATCCCCTTTGTCCATTTGTTTGACGCGCTCAAATTCATAATACCCTTTGGGGTTGTCCGGGTCGGCTTCCCGAATTGCATCTGTCACGGGTGGAATGCCGCCTGCTTCCAACATTTTCATCATCATGGATGTGCCGGAGCGTGGCAAACCGGAGACGATGTAAACAACAGGTTTGGTTTTGGTAGATTTGAAAAGGTTTTTTAGAAAGCCCATTTTTCCCTCTGAAAAATAAAGATTGATAATTAATGGATTTAATGATTAAAGTCGATGGCAGCTTGCATACCTGCCGCATTTGCATTGATGGTGTTGAGCACATGCTCATGTCATTTTTTTCTGAGTTGCAAATGCAATGGTAACGCAGTTGGCAGGGAATTGACAACCACCCCATCTGTACTTTTATAGATGGGGTGGCTTAAGATGTGGCTTACTTGTGTGGCTT
>CAZRIB010000138.1:6733-9007 GCA_964600035.1 uncultured Ardenticatenaceae bacterium
GTAAACGGCCGTTTCAGCAGCCGCATACCATTTAACGTCACCAAAATAGACGTGCCCACATCCGCAAAAACGGCCATCCACATTGTGCCCATGCCCAGCAAAACCAGCACCAAAAAGACAAACTTAATTCCCAGGCTCAGTGCAACATTGGCGTAAATTGTGCGCATCGCCGCTCTGCTTAGCTGCAAAAGAGCAGGCAGGGGTTTCAAACTGCCGCCCAGCAAGGTGATGTCGGCCGTTTCCATTGCTTGCGCCGTACTGCCAATGGCAATACCCACATCCGCAGCCGCCAACGCTGGCGTGTCGTTGATGCCATCCCCCACCATGGCGACAGGGCCATATTGGGCTTGCAGTTGGGCAACGGCCGTTACCTTATCTTCCGGCAGCAGCTCCGCCAGCACATCCGTCACCCCCACCTCATCGGCAACCCGCTGCGCCGCCGCCCGGTTATCACCCGTCAGCATCACCAAATGAGGCACACCCAACGCCTTAAGTTGGGTTACTGTCTCCCGGCTGGTGGGGCGCACACTATCTGCCACCGTCAAATACCCCAGATATTCCTCATCTCGGCTGACAAGCATGGGGGTTAACCCTTGTGTGGTGGCTGCTTCCAATGCGGGGCAGTGCGCCGCGTGGGCATCATGGTTGGTAAAGCTGCGATGGCTGCCGATGGTAACGGCACGGCCGTTCACCTCACCCACAACACCTTGCCCAACGTTTGCCATCACATTTTGCGCCGGTGCATAAAAACCAGCCGCGTTAAACCGCTCTGCGGCCGTCACAACAGCCTTTGCCAGTGGATGTTCACTGCGCTGCTCCACCGCCGCCGCCAGCGCCAACAGCTCGGTACAGTCATCACAGGGTTCGGCCGCCGGTAAATTTTGGCAGCCAATCGACCGAATCGCCACAATAGACGGCTCCCCTTTGGTAAGCGTCCCCGTTTTGTCAAACGCGACAGCCCGAATGTGGCTAAGCCTTTCCAAAAATGCGCCGCCTTTTACCAACACGCCGTGCCGGGCGGCATTGGCAATGCTGCTCACAATGCTGACCGGCGTGGAAATGACCAGCGCACAAGGGCACGCCACAACCAACAAGGCCAATGCCCGGTAGAGCCATCCAAACGTGTCCGGCGTTGGATTCCAAAATGGCTGGCCGAAAAAGAGCGGCGGCACAGTGGCTACCAGCACAGCCAGCACGACAACGGCGGGTGTGTAAACACGGGCAAACCGGTCTACAAAGCGTTGGGATGGGGCGCGTTTTTCCTGGGCTTCTTCCACCATTTTTATGAGCCGGGCAATGGTGTTGTCTGCGGCTAAATGGGTGATTTCAATTTCGACTGTGCCGCTGCCGTTGATGCTGCCTGCAAAAACGTCGTCACCCGGTTCTTTGTCAACTGGCATGCTTTCGCCGGTGATGGGGGCCTGGTTTACGGCCGTATACCCGGACAAAATACGGCCGTCCATGGGAATGCGTTCCCCCGGCTTTACCACAATGTGTTCGCCCACTTGCAGGTCAGTCACCGGCACTAGCTGTTCCTCCAGCCCGCAAAATGGACATGGGCCGCCTGTGTAGCCATCTTGCCCAATATGCGTGGCGCAATCGATACAGGGGCGCAGCACAACGGCTTTGTTGGGCATAATTTCTGTCAGTTTGCGTATGGCATCACGCGCACGAACGGCCGTATATCCTTCCAGCGCCTCACCAAGCGCAAACAAAACCATCACCAGCCCGGCCTCCGTGTACGCCCCAATCACCACCGCACCAATGGCCGCAATGGTCATCAACACATTAATGTTGATGTCCCGATTAATGCGCAAAGACCGCCATGCCGATTGAGCAATCGGCCAGCCAGCCGCAGCCATTGCCCCCAACGACAGGCCATCAATCGCCCAGTGGTGAATGCCCAGCCCCGGCAGCAGCTCATGGAACAGGATGCCGGGTAAAATCAGAACAGCCCCCAGCAGAGCCAGGCGGGTATCCCATCGCTGCCACAAAAATGCCGCCAGTGAAAGGCTTTCGCCGGTGGCAGTTGGCTGTGTGTCCGGCTTGGCGGCATCGTAGCCCATCTCTTGAATGCGTGAGATGATGGCCTGAGAATCGGCCGTGCCAGAAACACGCAGCAGCTCTGTGGTGAAATTCAGTGAAACAGATTCAATGCCATCCAGATTGGCAACTGCTTTTTCAATATTGGTCGCGCAGCTCGCGCAGTCCATTCCTGTAATGCGAAAAGTTTGTTCAGCAGGGTTCGTTGTGGTCAAGATGTCCTCCGCTTTT
>CAZRIB010000139.1:0-8991 GCA_964600035.1 uncultured Ardenticatenaceae bacterium
TCACCGGACAGGGTGGCGGTGGGGGCGATGGGGTATGGGCTGGCCGCTGTCGCCGTTGGTTCGGAAACGGCCGTTTCCAGGGCAGGAATCGCTGCCGCCGGTTGGTCTGGCTGGTGAACTGTTGGCTGGGCGGGCATGGGGGTTGGGGTGGGTTGTTGGCAGCCAGCCAGCCATCCCCCCAAAAGAACCCACAGCCATGCCCGCCAGGAAAAACGGCACTTACCCAACCGTTATCAGCTCCTTGGTGAAGGAAGTCATGCAGTGGCTGCCGGTGGCCGTGATGACGATGTTGTCTTCAATGCGCACGCCGTTGCGTCCGGGCAGGTAAATGCCCGGTTCAACGGTAAAGACGTTGCCAGCCACCAGGGGGTCATGGTTGCCGGGCATCATGAAAGGTGGTTCGTGCCCTTCTACACCCAGGCCATGACCGGTGCGGTGGATGAAGTAACGGCCGTAACCGCCAGCATCAATGACTTTGCGTGCGGCCGCATCCACATCATCCCCGGTTGCGCCGGGCTGGGCGGCGGCAATCCCTGCCTCATTGGCCTGCCGGGTCAGCTCATAAATACGCCGGGCTTCCTCATCAATTTTACCAACGGCAAACGTGCGCGTAATGTCCGACGGGTAGCCATCAACCAGACACCCCCAGTCAATGACCAGCAAATCCCCTTCCTGAATGGGGCGGTCTGTTGGCACAGCATGAGGGGATGCGCCATTTGGGCCAGCCGACACAATGGGGCCAAACGCAATGCCTTCCGCGCCGCCATCAAGCTGGTATTGGGTGAGCAAGGCGGCAATTTGCTTTTCTGTCATCCCAATTTTGATTTGTGGCAGCAATTTTTCAATGGCGGCTTCGGCAATGTGGATGGCTTTTTGCATCGCTTCCAATTCTTCGGCTTCTTTGACGGCACGCAGGGACATTAAAACAGGTTCGGCGTGGACGGTTTGTAAGCCGGGGGCTGCTTGCCGCAGTAAATCCAGCTCCAACACGCGCATGTGCAGGGCTTCTACGCCCAGCCGCATGGTGTTTAGTTGTAACTGGGCAGCGGCCTGGGTAAAGGCATTGGCGTAGCCTTCGTCGTCAGACCAGCCAAAGATGCGGGGCTGGGGTACGCCCGCATCGGCGGCTTTCATGGCTTCCAGGTTGGGGATGATGATGGCTGGTTCATCCTGGGCAGGCAGAAAAAGGATGATCGGCCGTTCGCTGAGGTGGCTGTGTATGCCGCTCAGGTAGACCATGTTGGGGCCGGGAACGAGGGCGATGCAGTCGATTTGTTGGCGGGTCATTTCTTGTTGTAAACGGGTTAGTCGTGATTGTTTCATGATATTTCCTTTTGCAGGTGGCGGGTGGCAGGTTTGCAGGTGGCAGGTTGCAGGTCGGTGTCACCTTGTCACCCTATCACCTTGTCACCCTGTCACCCTTGCTCTGTGTTACTTTTGTCAATTTCCAGCAGGGGGATGCCGGCGGCGACGGATTCGCCTGGCTGGCAGTTGATGGCGGTGACTGTTCCGCCGTATGGGGCCAGGATGGGGATGACCATTTTCATGGATTCCAGCAGGATGAGTTTGTCGCCGGTGGTGACGGTGTCGCCGGTGTTAACGAGGATTTCGGAGACGACGGCGGGGATGGCGGCGGCCAGGGAACCGGATTGGCTGTCTGCACCAGCGGCGCGGCGGCGGATGCGTTTGGCGGTGAAGGTACGGCCGTTTACCCATAACTGCCGGTTGTCGCTGTTGTTGTGCCCCGCCAGCCGAATGATTTTTTCGGAGCCGTCTGGACGGCGTAGGGCAAGTTGTAAGGAACGGCCGTTCTGGTTGAGTATGGCCAGTTCATATGTATGGTCGCCCTCTTTCAGGCGTATCTTGTCGCCCTGCCGGATGGCTTCAAATTCCTTTACTTCTTCTCCAATTTGTAATTTGAATGTTGGCATTGCGGTTCATCCTTTTGTGGTGGTGGGTGTGGGTGGGGTTAGTCGGCGGCTAGTTGAATATCGCTGGCGGCATGGAGACGGCCGTATTCTCTGGCAAAACTTAGCACATCTAAACGGCGCAAAACGGAAACGGCCGTGATGAGCAGACCGGCCGACACAACAAACACCAGCCCGTAACTATAAGCCAGAGATAGTCCCCCGGAAAGAAAAATATCACGCAGCAGCCCGCCAAAAAACGTCCCCAGTCCCTTGAAAATAAGGACAGAAATCGTCCACATGCCCAGATACGCACCCGCATTGTCATCTGGAGACATAACAGCCATAAGGCTGAGGCCGCCAAAGGTGTAAAAACCAAAGCCAAAACCAAAAATGAGCAGTCCGGGAATAACCAACCGTTCCTGGGATAGAATGCCTGCGGCGCCGGTTAAGGCCATGCCAGCGGCCATAATGCCCAGTCCGGCAGCGGCAATGGTGGACTGTTGTTCTGGTGGGCGTTTGCGTAAAAAGTAGAATGAGGGAATGAGGGTTAGCACGGTTGCCCCGCCCCAATAGCCGGTAAAGCGGGTGGTTTGCCCGACTGACAGGTTAAACACATCGCCGCCAAATGGTTCCAAAACGTTGTCTTGCATCCAGGCGGCAAAGGTTGCCAGCGAAAGAAAGATGAAAAAACGACGGGTACGGCCGTCCAGCCAGATTTGGCGAAAAATTTGACGAAGATCTATTCGGGCGGCGGCACTGTGTGGCTTAGGGCCGCTACCATAACGCCTGCTGCGCTTTTCCACCCGAAAAACGGCCACAAACCAAAACACAGCCGCCACAACCATGGTAAACAACACCATCTGCCAAAAAATGGCCGGATTATACCGGTCTTTCCAACGGCCAAAGCCAATGGCAACAATGGGGAACAGGGTGATGAGCGCCGTTTCTACCATACTGATGGCCAGCCCCTGTTTTTCTGGCGGGGCGGAATCGCGCACCAGCGCCAGAAACGGGCTGCCTGAAAGCAGTGTGCCGATGCCATAAAGCAGGAAGCATACAAATGCAATAAGCCAGCCCAGTGTATTGCTGCCGCTGGTGTGTTGGCCGAAGAGGGTGAGGCTGATGGCGAGCAGGGGGAAGGAAAGCACCATTAGCCCGCGTCCCATCCAGATGTAGGGGGTGCGGTATTGGCCGAAAAGGGGGTGTGTGTCGGAGCGGTGGCCAGCCCATAGGCTGAGGGGGGAAAGCAGGTAGCGTAAGGCGATGAGCAGCCCCACTGGGCCGGCTGGCAGTCCCAGGTCGGAAATGAGGACGCGGTTCCAAACGGCCGTTGCTAAAATGTCGCCCATTGCCGAACCAATCTGGAAGGTGCTCAATCGCAAGGTGGTGGCGATGCTAAATGGTGGGTGTGTTTTTTCCATAGGTTTTCCCGGAAGCATGTTTGGTAAAGAGTAGACAAAAATATAACCGGGAACGGCCGTTTTGGACAACTTTTAGTAAGCGTTCAGCTATTAGCATGTCAGCTTGTCCGCCTTTTTCCGGTGCAAGGAAATACAGCTTTTAGCCAAACGCCATGAAGCTGAGTGGCTGATTCGTACACGTAACCCGAAGCCTGTATGCCGTATACCGATTGCGGCTCGCGGCTCACGGCCCACAGATTACTGAATACGGATAGCAGCTGACCGGCTAAACGCTTATTTTAGGGGAAACGGGTATCAAAAACCTGCATCCATTAATTGTTTGTGGGGAGATGAATTTGGAATGTGGTGCCTTTGCCCCATTCACTGAAAACAGCAATTTCGCCACCCAGGCCGGTGACAAAATCTTTGGTCCAGAAAAGGCCAAAGCCCATACCTTTACCCTTCTTGGTAGACCAGCCCATTCTGAAGATGTGGGGGATGTCTTCATCTTTAATGCCCGTGCCGGTATCGCGAATTTGCACAAGAATGCGGCCTGATTGCTCCAGTGAGGAAGTAATGAAGAGGGCTGGTTTGTTTTTGCTTTCCAGCAGGGCTTCTGTGGCATTTTTAATGAGGATGCGGAAGGCTTCTATCAGCATGTCTGGCGAAGTTTGGATGCCGGGGAGGTTGTCGGTCAGGTCAAAATGGATGGTGAGGCCTGTGCCAACGGTGACTTGTTTCGGATGATCGTCTAGTAAAAGTTCCGGAAATAGTTCTTTGACGGCTTTAATTAAGCAGTCATTGATGTTGACAGTTTCATCTGCTGCCTGCCGCCAGGGTTCGTGAAGGTGATCGATGATGTCGGCGGCTTTGTGCAGGCGCTGGCTGACGGTGCGACTGCGTTTGAGAAGCTGTTGAATTTGATCGGGATCGGCCGTTTCTGACACCATGCCCAAAAAATCCAGATAAGTGCTAACAGCGCTGATGTGGTTGCGCAGGGCATGAATGGAAGCGGTGGCGCTGAAGGCCATCCGTCCAAACATTTCTGCCACTTCCAAATGCTCATTGGCTTCGCGGTAGAGGCGGGCATTGCGAATACCAACGGCCGCTTGTTGGCCTAATGTGGTCAGCATGGTGATTTCCCACTCTGAAAAAGCGGGCTTTCGCGTAGCCACGAAGAGGTTGCCCACAACTTTATCGGACATGAGGAAAGGAACGGCAATCACTTGTTGGATGCCCAGAATCCTTTGCATGATGTCGGCGAGTGGTTTGGCTACCAATGGCCGGAAGAGGTCATAGAGGGATGTGGATATGGCGTATTTATACGGCCGTCCCTGGTTACCGTATACAGCGCGAACACTGAGATTGTCTTTATACCGTTCATCATCGAGCAAGACATACGCTTTGGGGCCGATGATGCTGATGCCCGCCCGCTTTTCTAGCTGTTGAAGTACCTCGGTGGCAACATCCACTTGATAGGCGCGAACCGGAAGCCGGTTGCCGGGTTCCAGCGTGGCAACCATCGCGCCAATATAGCCCAGGTCAAAAACGACAGCATCGACGATTTTTTGCAGGATTTGGTTTTCGTCGGTTACGGTGGCCTGGAGGGAAAGAATGAGTTGTTCCAGGGCGGCCATCACGTTGAATTGTTTTTGGCTTTGAATGGCACTGGCGGCCTGCCGGCTGAAGGCGGTGAGAATGTCGATAGCTTGTGGCTCAAAATGAGTGTCGGTGGCGGCGATGAGCGTGCCGACTTCTTCTTTTTCGAGGATGATGGGCAGGGAGAGTACCTGGTTGACGTTAAGTTCTTGTTGAATCCAGTCGGCGGTGAGTTTGTCGATGTTGTGGCGGAGGGGGTCGTAGAGGTGGTCGGCAAGGGTGAAGGAGGTGTTACGGCCGTGCCGAGGCAGCATAGATGAATTTGAATTAAGCGTACTCATGCTGCGGCGGCGCTGTCCGCCCCAATTGAGGGGGCCTGTTGCCCGGCCTGCACCAGCGGGAACGGCCGTTTCTTGTGGCAGGCCTAACGCATGTGCCTGCAACACAACTTGCCCATCCGGTTCAATGGTGGTGACAGCCGCCACCACACAGCCCAAATGGGAAATAACGTCATCGGTAATTTGCTGCAAGATATGTTGAAGTTGTGTTTTACGGCCGTTTGCACGGTGTCCATTCGAATTAAACAAGGTCAGTCCATCCTTCTCTATGCCAACTACTTATAAGGAATGCCTTGTCAATTTTAGACGATAAATGGGGGTTGTCGTTAGAATTTAGTACCAAAGTGGGGGGCGACCATGCATCTTTTCACGGCTTCTACACAAAGCAGACAGCCAGCCGGTCAGCCAATCAGCAGAACCGCTGACTGACCGACCGGCTGTGAATTATGCTTTACTCAGGATATGGGTCACAATGGTGGCGCCGCTGCCGCCTATATTTTGTGTCATGGCAATGGCTGCGCCATCAATTTGGGCTTCTCCGGCCTCGCCACGAAGCTGCAAGGCGGCTTCTGCAATTTGGTAAAGACCGGTCGCCCCGACTGGATGACCGCGTGCCTTAAGTCCACCCATGGTGGCAATGGGAATACGGCCGTTTGGCAAAATTTCCCCTTCTGCTGCCAGCCGAACCCCTTGACCCGGCTCCGCAAAACCACACGCTTCCAATGAAAGGGCCGCCATGATGGTGAACGCATCATGCAGTTCAAACAAATCGACATCTTCCGGGCCAATGCCAGCCTGAGCATACGCCTTGGCCGCCGACTGAGCCGCTGCCTTTAGCCAAAGCGGATCTTCCCGGTCATGAATGGCCAGCGTATCCGTTGCAGAAGCCGAACCAATGACCCGGACAGCTTTGGGTGCTTTTTCAGCAGGCACAAGCAGCAGTGCCACAGCCCCATCTCCAATGGGTGACGCATCAAAAAGGGAAATGGGGTCGGCAACAATGCGGCCTTTATTGTACGTTTCCAGCGTAATGGGCTGGCGGAACATGGCATTGGGGTTTTTTGCCCCATTGGCATGGGCGTTAAGGGCAAAGGGTGCAAAATCCTGCCGTTGGTAGCCATATTCATGCATGTAGCGGCGCATGATAAGCGCATTTAACCCAACGAATGTGATGCCGTGAATGATTTCGTAGTCGGCATCGGCGGCGGTGGCTAAAGCGGCCGTTGTTTCCTTAAATGACGTTTCGGTCATTTTTTCCACGCCGATGACCAGTGCCGCGTCCATTTCACCGCTGGCGACGCCGATGATGCCCTGGCGCATGGCGGAACCGGCAGAGCCACAGGCGGCCTCTAACCGGACGGCTTCTACGCCCCACTGGCCTAAGAAGTCGGCGACCAGAGCGCCCAGGTGGTGCTGCTGGTTTAGTTCGCCGCTGGTCATGTTGCTGACAAAGATGCCGTCTACCTTGTTGGTTTGGGCATCGGCCAATGCAGATTGGGCGGCCTGGACGGCTAGCTGCCGCAGGGATTTGTCCCAATGTTCTCTAACAGGCACTTGCCCAATGCCTAAAATAGCGACTTCGCGCATAAAAAACCTCCATTCAAAAAAAAGCAGACAGTCCATTTTGGGTGCTGTCTGCTTTTAGCATAGCTGGTTTTTCTATCAGAAACTGTCAGATTTGGCCGATTTGCTGCCAAACGCTTTCTGTATGCCTATTTGTTGACGTCGATGGTGAGGGTCCAACCGAATCTGTCCGGGATACGGCCGTATTGAATGCCTGTCAGTTCGTCGTACAACTGGCGGGTAATTGGGCCAACCTGATAATCGTTGATGATGTATTCCTCATCCTTGTAGCCAAATTTGCCAACCGGCGCAATGACAGCGGCCGTGCCGCAGCCGAACACTTCTGTAATTTTGCCGCTGCGAATGTCGGCCAGCATTTCGTTGACATCAATCATTTCTTCGGTGGCTTCGTAGCCCAGGTCGCGGGCCAGTTCCAGCACCGACATGCGGGTGATGCCGGGCAAGATTGTGCCGGTTAGTTTGGGGGTGGCGATGTGTTTGCCTTCGTAGACAAAGCAGATGTTCATGGCGCCAACTTCTTCAACGTAGCGGCCTTCTTTGGCATCCAGCCACAGTACCTGGGAATAGCCTTTGGCTTTGGCTTCTTCGCCGACGTAGAGGCTGGCGGCGTAGTTGCCGCCTGTTTTGGCGGCGCCTGTGCCACCGGGGGCGGCTCTGCGGTATTTGTCGGAGATGTAGACGGGGACGGGGTTGAAACCTTGGGCAAAGTAAGCACCAACCGGGCCGGTGATGACGAAGTGGCGGTAGGTTTTGCTAGCGTGGACGCCCAGTGCCGGGTCGGTGGCTATCATGGCCGGGCGAATGTAGAGGGCGGCGCCGGATTTTGCGGGAACCCATTCGTGTTCCAGGGTGACGAGTTCGACGATGGCCTGGAGGTGTTCTTCTTCATCGACGATGGGCATGGCCATGCGGCGGGCGGAGTTGTTGAAGCGTTTCATGTTTTCCCAGGGGCGGAACAGGTTGATGTTGCCGTCTGGCCGCCGGTAGGCTTTGGTGCCTTCGAAAATTTCCTGGGCGTAGTGGAGTACGGCCGTTGCCGGGTCCAAAGTGAAGGGGGCATATGGGCCAATTTTGGCGTCGTGCCAGCCGATGCCTTCTGTGTAATCTTGATAAAACATGCGGTTGGTAAATTTATTACCAAAACCAAAGTCGTCTTTGATGGGTTCTTTGAGTTTTTCCGGGGGGATGGGGATGATTTCGATTTTCACGTTTTAACCTCGCTTTTGTTTGTCATCTTGCCACAAGGGGGTGTGGCTGGTTGAAAACGGCTCACGGGCTTGTTTTATCATGTTTCGGAATGTGGGCAAATTATTTTGTTGGATGTGGGGTGATAAGCCGGCATGAAATGGTTACGGCCGTTCCTCCGTGTTTACTTGCAAATGGGCAAACCGTTGGCGGTAATCGTGGTAATCGGTCATGGTGCGGGTGTAGGGCGAGCCCATGAGTGGGGAGGAAATGAGAAAATCGGCCGTGGCGCGGGTAGTGGCAATGGGAATGTTCCACACGGCGGCGATACGCAGCAGGGCGCGTACATCCGGGTCATGGGGTTGGGCTTCCAGCGGATCCCACAGGAAGATGAGGCAGTCGATTTCACCTTCGGCAATTTTTGCTCCGATTTGCTGGTCGCCGCCCAGGGGGCCGCTTTGCAGTTTGATGATGTTTAGCCCAACCTTCTCTTCTAGCAGCCAGCCTGTGGTGCCGGTGGCGTAGAGGGTGTGGACGGCAAGGTTTGGTTTGTTAAATGCAGCCCAGGCGAGCAGGTCATCTTTTTTGTTGTCGTGGGCAACAAGGGCGATTCGTTTTTTTGCAGGCATTTGTATTTCTTTTTGGGACATCGTTTTTTCTCCAGAAAAAGATTAATGGGTTAAAGGTTGCAGGTTGCAGGTTTGCAGGTTGCAGGTTGCAGGTTGCAGGTTTGTGACTTGCACACTTGCCACTTGCCACCTGCACACTTAGGAACGAGAATGAAATAACCTACAAAACTGAGATTGGAGATTAGAGATTAGAGATTGGAGACCGATGTAATCTCTAATCTCTAGTCTCTAATCTCCCGTAAATTATTAAATCTTCATTCCTTGCCACCTGTTATTTCCTCAAGAGAGGGAAATTTTTTGTCCCTGGCGAACGGTAACGGCCGAACCTTCGGCGAGGAAGGCTGAT